>JAYPYM010000015.1:32029-32686 GCA_038135915.1 Gammaproteobacteria bacterium | reverse complement strand
ATTTAACCTGCCACGGAAAATATCGATCAATATGAAGATCTACTTTATCTTGGAAGTCAAGCTTGTAATAAGCCGGACACTCTGCCTGTTCTTTTTGGCTCATTTCAAAATAACCATCAACCAACTCATAGTTCAATGGCACACTACGGCCACTTTCAAAAGTCCGATCCAAATTATAAACCCAGGATAGCAGTGCAGCTCTCGGGTCTCTTAAATGCAGCACCATTTTCTTTAAGCCGCCTTGGTGTAACGCCTGTATATTTTCTGGGGCCGCATATAAGTGCCCTAAAGCAACAGCCCCACGCTTCACAGCATCCTTCACCATTTTTCTTACAGCGTAATATTCGTTACCCATTCTCGCTCTGGGGACACTTAGGCCAAGAAATAGAGAATGCCATAAATATAGGCTACCACTCTTGGGTAAAGTGTTCACTAGAATGGCTTGCTCAACAGGCAGCCTAGACTTCCTGAACATATGATGAACATCTTGAAGCGAAGGCTCTTTCGGATCAATTTGAGCTGCTTTTTCATAATAGACACGAGCTTCATGGTAATTTTCTTCGATAATTTCCAACATACAAAGTTTACCTAGAAGCGACGCATTCTTAGGTGTGATGGCTAAGGCTCGTTCAAAGCTCTCTTTGCTCTCTTGATAAC
>JAYPYM010000015.1:29721-32019 GCA_038135915.1 Gammaproteobacteria bacterium | reverse complement strand
CAACCAACTACTTCCGGCAACACCTTGTTAAGTAACTCCATCGCTTTTGCAAGCTCACCTTTCTGATAAACCTGCATCGCTAACTGAACTTGCTCATGAATAAATGTCATATCATAAGTTCTTCATATTAAAAAAAGCTACAACGAAACGCTCTAATGCTTTAAATATTGGGTCATATTAATCGCAATCATTGCTCCATGCTGTAATTCGTTTGCCAATATCATCTGTTGCACGAATCAGCGCATCGACAATGCCTGGTTCCATCGAGGCATGCCCAGCATCACGAACAATTTGCAGTTCTGCTTTTTCCCACACGGAAGCCAATTCAAAAGCATTATCTAACGGACATACCATATCGTATCGCCCATGAATAATAATGCCAGGAATATTAGCTAGCTTTGACGCATTCTCTATCAACTGATTAGGCGATAGAAAAGCGTTGTTCAGAAAATAATGGCATTCTATCTGAGCTAAGCTTGAGGCAACATGAGGGTCTGTCATATGATCTAACACAGTATGGCTAGGCTTTAAGGTCGAACATTGGGCTTCCCACAATGCCCATTGTTTACTTGCAGCCATCTTGGCCAATTCATCTTTGCCGGTTAAACGTTTATGGTAAGCCTCTAAGATATCATCTCGTTCATTTTGAGGAATATTTTTTACAAAGGCGTTCCATGCATCTGGAAATATTCGAGGCGCACCGGTTTTAAAGAACCAAGAAAAATCTTCATCCCGACAGAGAAAAATACCCCTTAAAATCATTGCTTTGACCAACTCAGGATATTGCTGCGCATAAGCGAGCCCTAAAGTCGACCCCCAAGACCCTCCAAACAATACCCAGGAGCTAATATCCAACTCTCTCCGAATGGTTTCCATATCTCCGATCAAAGCCTGCGTATTATTGTTCTCTAACTCGGCATGCGGTTGCGACCTACCACACCCTCTTTGATCGAATAATATGATTCGGTAAACATCTGGGTTAAAGAAACGCCTTAATATTGGGTCACAGCCTGCACCTGGCCCACCATGTAATACCAATACTGGCAAACCTTGAGGGTTTCCAGATTCCTCTACATAGATTGTATGTACAGAATCCACCGACAGCCTGCGTTCGGAGTATGGCTTTATATCTGGATATAAGATGAACATATGGCTCGCATCCTTGCTGCTTTCAAATCGAGTCAAACGCCTATTTGCCATCTGCCAGCTTTCAATAGCATAAGTTAAGCAAACATAACATCACTCGATAATCACTGTTTATAACATAACCTAAGTCTAGCTCAAATATGAGTCTAGCTAAGGCAAGCAAAACTATTCGGCAAACTATAACCTTCCGTTAACCACTACAGCCTTCCATTAACCGGAACACCTTTTTAATATCAACCTTTGAATTTTCCGAAGCCCATGCCATATTTGAAAACTAAATTGCCTGTTGTTGCTGGCAAATTATGACTTAGCTCTAGAAGCTCGCTTCCTTTCGTGCTCCTTCAAGAACTGTTTTCGAATACGAATTGATTCAGGCGTCACCTCAACCAACTCATCATCGTCGATAAACTCCAAAGCTTGCTCTAAAGTAAACTTTTGCGGCGGAGTGAGTAATATATTTTCGTCACTACCTGCAGCACGTATATTGGTGAGCTGCTTGGCCTTCATTGGGTTGACAACCAAGTCATTACCCCGTGAATGAATACCGACAACCATGCCCTCGTATATGTCTACCCCTGGACCAATTAACAGCTTACCTCGCTCTTGCAAATTAAATAACGCAAAGGCCAAAGATTTACCGTCTGCCATGGAAACTAATACACCGTTAACACGACTCGCCGCCGCACCCTCTTTCAATGGATTGTAATGCGAAAAAGAGTGGTTCATAACGCCGCTACCCGAAGTAAGCGTTAGGAATAAGGAACGAAACCCAATCAAACCTCGCGAAGGCGCAATATACTCAAGCCGGATACGCCCTTTTCCATCGGGCACCATATTTTTGAGATCAGCACGACGCAGCCCCATCTCTTCCATGATACGCCCTTGATGATCTTCTTCAACATCTAAAATGACATGCTCATAGGGCTCTTGCTGCACACCGTCTATTTCTTTAACAATTACTTCAGGCCTAGAAACACCTAACTCATATCCCTCCCTACGCATTGTTTCAATAAGAACGGACAGGTGCAGCTCACCTCTACCAGATACTCTAAACTTATCAGGGTCATTAGTATCCTCTACCCTCAAAGCCACGTTATGCAATAACTCTTTATCTAACCGTTCTCGAATTTGCCTAGACGTTACAAACTTACC
>JAYPYM010000015.1:27106-29711 GCA_038135915.1 Gammaproteobacteria bacterium | reverse complement strand
AAGGAGACGTATTTACTTGGAACGTCATCGTGACTGTTGGCTCATCCACAGTGAGTGGCGGTAAAGGTTCAACATTTCCTGGGTCACACAAGGTGTCAGATATATTCAGCTTATCAATACCAGAAATACAGACAATATCTCCCGCCTGGGCTTGCTCAACAAGGGTTCGCTCCAGCCCCAAATAGCCCATCACCTGCAAAACACGACCATTTTTTGTACGACCTTCATCATCCACCAAGGTAACAGCCATGTTTTGTTTAAGTTGTCCTCGACTGATTCTACCAATGCCCAAAACGCCTGTGTAAGAAGAGTAGTCAAGCGAGGTGATTTGCATCTGAAAAGGGCCATCTACTTGTACGTTTGGCGGCTCAACCCGATCAACAATAGCCTCAAAAAGGGGCACCATGTTATCAGCCATGCTTTCTATTTCATGGCCAGCAATCCCATTTAAAGCAGACGCATAAACAATCGGAAAATCTAATTGTTCATCTGTCGCCCCCAAGCGATCAAATAAATCAAATACCTGGTCTACCACCCAATCTGGCCTTGCACCTGGCCTATCCACTTTGTTTACAACCACAATTGGCTTTAAACCCCGCGCAAACGCTTTTTGTGTGACAAAACGCGTCTGCGGCATTGGACCATCTACTGCATCTACCAATAGCAGGACAGATTCTACCATCGACAATACCCGCTCTACCTCACCACCAAAATCAGCATGCCCTGGGGTATCTACAATATTAATTCGATACTTCTGGTCATTTCGTTCATCCACCCACTGTATTGCTGTGTTCTTTGACAGTATTGTTATCCCTCTTTCTTTCTCTAGATCATTAGAGTCCATCACACGTTCAACATGCTCTTTGCCACGACCTAATGTACCTGACTGCTGTAATAAACGATCTACAAGCGTCGTTTTCCCGTGATCTACGTGCGCAACGATCGCAATGTTTCTTAATTCTTTCACCTAAGGGGCCTCCAACTTAATGAATGGTTGTATTTGACAAGCTTAACATATGACGCGTATAGAAATTGAAACAATATTAAAAAGAGAGCAAAAAAATATACGGAAAGATAGTAGTCGCACCGGTTTTGTGCATATTTAGATATAAAAGCCAAATTTTCCAGAATTCAGGTTCTGAAGACACTTTAGCTCTTTCGTTCATGGTTTGAATATCATATTTTGGCGTAGATTTTAATCTGGGGATGCTTTGTAGCTTCGCCAAATTATTAGAACTTTTAAATTTCTTGTTGTTGGAGGACATCTATGTCTAAAAAAACCCTGGAGTTGATTAAAGAAAACGAAGCTCGTTGGATCGACCTAAGGTTCACCGATACCCGCGGTAAAGAACAACACGTTTCACTACCCTCATCAGAAGTAGATGGTGAATTCTTCGAATTGGGTAAAATGTTTGACGGCTCTTCTATTTCAGGTTGGAAGGGTATTAACGAATCTGACATGATCCTTATGCCAGATGATAGCACTGCTGTACTAGATCCGTTCACCGATGACCCAACAATCAACGTCCGATGTGACGTAGTTGAACCCTCAACTATGCAAGGCTATGAAAGAGACCCAAGGTCTGTTGCCAAGCGAGCTGAGCAGTACATGAAAGCTTCCGGCATTGCTGACACTGCTTACTTTGGGCCAGAGCCCGAGTTTTTTGTATTTGATGACGTTAAGTGGAGCTCTGATATTGGTGGCGCAATGTATGCTATCAAATCTGAAGAAGCTGCATGGGCATCAGCAAGTGAAATTGATGGCGGTAATATTGGTCATAGACCAGGCGTCAAAGGCGGCTACTTCCCTGTACCACCTGTAGACTCAGCCCACGACCTAAGGTCAGCCATGTGTACCGCAATGGAATCTATGGGCTTAAGCATAGAAGTTCACCACCATGAAGTAGGCACTGCCTGCCAAAATGAAATTGGCGTCAAGTTTAATACACTGGTATCAAAAGCTGACGAAGTCCAAATTTTAAAATACTGCGTACACAATATCGCACACCAGTACGGCAAAACTGCTACATTTCTGCCTAAGCCACGTGTTGGTGACAACGGATCGGGCATGCACTGCCACCAGTCCCTGTCAAAAGATGGTACCAACCTGTTTGCTGGCGATGGTTATGCAGGCCTATCTGAAACCGCTCTACATTACATCGGCGGCATCATCAAACACGCGAGAGCAATCAACGCCTTTACCAACGCTTCTACAAACTCCTACAAGCGTTTAGTACCAGGCTTTGAAGCACCTGTAATGTTGGCATACTCTGCTCGCAACCGCTCTGCTTCAATACGCATACCGTACGTGAACTCACCGAAGGCGCGTCGTATCGAAGTTCGTTTCCCTGATCCAACTGCAAACCCATACCTTGGCTTCGCAGCAATGCTTATGGCAGGACTAGATGGGATTAAAAACAAAATCAACCCAGGCGGACCTTCAGACAAAGATCTCTATGATCTTCCACCAGAAGAGTCAAGCAAACTACCAACAGTTGCAAGCTCACTTGCACAAGCATTGGACGCACTGGAAAACGACATGGGCTTCTTGCTGGAAGGCGGCGTCTTCACTGAAGACATGATCGCAGGCTACATCGACCTCAAG
>JAYPYM010000015.1:12714-27096 GCA_038135915.1 Gammaproteobacteria bacterium | reverse complement strand
CTGTTGAATTTCAAATGTACTACTCGCTATAGTTAGTGCTTGATCAGCTTAACCCCTTAATGGGGTTAAGCTGGATTAGCTAAACACAAAAACAAACAGCAATCATTACTTACCAATTTAACTTTTATAGGGAACAACAATAGATATATACTGAACAAGAACTAGTCATCAAAAATAGTAAACAATCTAGACAAATTAGCCTTCAAGGGTTTATAGCATGAAAAAGTCTCTCATAAGCTTATTTATCCTTATCATCTACTCAACCAGCCCAATTCATGCTGAGGTCTACAAAACCAAGAACCCTGACGGATCTATCACCTTTTCAGATGTACCTAAAGAATCAGCATCTGAGAAAATTAAAATTCCCGAAACAAGCACGATAAAGATCGAAAAAACAAAAGCTACTAGCTTTTCCCCAAACAATCGTAACAAAGATCAAAAAAAGTTCAAACTGACTATCACATCGCCCAAAGATGGACAGAACTATTATAATGCCCAAGCAAATCAAATCCCAGTTTCTGTGCAGATTGAACCCAGATCGAACAAAATAAGGACTCAAATCTTCCATAATGGCCAATTAATAAAAGGCTCTAATATTCTAAACCCTCATAGAGGTTCACATAGCGTTGTTGTTAAAGCAGTTCATGTTACTTCTGGAAAAGTCCTAGCAACAAGCCCTACTAGCACCTTCTACGTTCACAGAGCTATAGCACGATAAAGCAAAGAACAAAATTGGTGCAATAACGCCAATTTTGTGCTATAAATTGGTGCGCTTACTGATTAAAAAACGTCTGACTTACCAAAAAACGTCTATTTTCGGCAGCAAATCAATGCTGGATCAATAATTGCTACGCTACATTCCAGCTGCTTTTATACAGCCAGATTACGCCCATACTGAGACACAGCAATCAAGTGCCATATAAAGCTACCACCAAAACAATGAAAGAAAACAAAAAATATACTGACAATACAGGTCTTCAATCGATCACAGAGTCCATTATTGAATCAGCTAACACTGGAATGATATTGGTTAATTCGAGCTTAACCATCATGTACCTTAACCCGTCGGCAGAGAACCTATTACAGACAAGCGCCAACCGCTTAACCAATCAAAGCATTGACAAATTAAACGCTAAAAGTATTGACCTAAGCACACCACTTAATGAGTCACTTCGAACAAACCAACCCTATACACAAAGAGAAATACAGTGGTGCATTGCTCCCAATTCTATTGTTACACTAGACCTAACCGTTACCCCCCTTATCGCCTCATTAGTAGAGCATTCGACAGAAACATACTTATTACTAGAACTTAGAAGACTCGATCGTTTTCTCAAAATTAGTAAAGAAGAATCCATCTGGAGCACTCACCAAGCAAGCAAAGCCTTAATTAGAGGACTAGCCCATGAAGTTAAAAATCCACTAGGCGGCATTCGTGGCGCTGCTCAGTTACTAGCAAAAACGATGGGGTCAAACGAAGAAATAACAGACTACACACAAATAATTATAGATGAAGCAGACCGATTGCGTGCATTAGTGGATAGAATGCTTGGCCCTAAGTCGCCTCCTAAGTTTCAAAAAGAAAACATTCATGAAGTATTGGAGCGCGTGAAAAGCCTACTCGACGCTGAAACAAACTTCGCGATCGATATCGTACGTGACTATGACCTGAGTCTACCGCTTGCTGATGCTGATATTAACCAGCTTATTCAAGCCGTACTCAATGTTGGCAGAAACGCAGTTCAAGCTATTCTTGAGGCCAAACCGACCAACATTGGCCCATCAGAAAAAAACAGCTCAGGAACAAACGGTGAGGACTATCATCATAACCCTAAAATTATTTTTCGTACCCGAGTTGTGAGACAGCAAACCATTCACAATACTCGACATCGCTTAACCATTCGCATAACGATCGAAGATAACGGCCCTGGCATCCCAAAACAAATTCTAGAAACTTTGTTTTACCCCCTAGTCAGTGGTAGAGCCGAGGGGACTGGTTTAGGTCTAGCAATAGCTCAGGCCATACTTCAACAACACCACGGGATCATCGAATGCCAATCTGAACCGGGCCGAACCCAATTCCACTTATTCCTGCCCTTGGAGGACTTATGAACCAAAATGTAAAACAAGTTTGGATTGTTGACGATGATCGCTCCATTCGCTGGGTGCTTGAAAAGGCATTAACACAAGTAGGTCTAGCATGTAGCACCTTCGATAAAGCAGATGCGCTAATCAACAAACTCAAGAAACAAACTCCAAGCGCAATCATTTCAGATATTCGTATGCCAGGCATGGACGGATTCGCGTTGTTAGATGAGCTAAGCAATACAGCACCCCATATACCGGTTATTATCATGACAGCTCATTCAGATCTAGATAGTGCTGTGTCAGCCTATCAAGGTGGCGCTTTTGAATATTTACCAAAACCCTTTGATATCGATGAAGCAATTAGCTTGGTACAAAGAGCACTTACATTTCGAGAAACTCAACAGAGCCCAACTGAAGAGAAAAAACAAGCAGATAATCCGGAAATTATCGGCGAAGCGCCTGCTATGCAGGAAGTTTTCAGGGCAATAGGTAGGCTTTCCCACTCCAATATCACGGTTATGATCAATGGTGAATCTGGTACTGGAAAAGAGCTCGTTGCGCGAGCACTACATCGCCACAGCCCAAGAGCAGACCAAACTTTTATTGCATTAAATATGGCTGCAATTCCAAAAGATTTGATTGAATCAGAGTTATTTGGACATGAAAAGGGGGCTTTCACTGGCGCCGGGGGCCAACGCAGAGGCCGCTTCGAGCAAGCAAACAACGGCACACTCTTTTTGGATGAAATTGGCGACATGCCTATCGAAACACAAACACGCCTGCTACGCGTACTGGCAGATGGAGAGTTCTATCGAGTAGGCGGCCATACAGCCATTTCAGCAAATGTGAGAATTATTGCGGCAACTCATCAAAATCTTGAAATGCTAGTAAAATCTGGGCAATTCAGGGAAGACTTATACCATCGCTTAAACGTGATCAGAATACACCTGCCAAAACTCTGCGAGCGCAGAGAAGACATCCCAGAGTTAGCTAACTTTTTTCTAGAAAAAGCCGCTAAAGAGCTCAGCGTAGACCCAAAAAAGCTTACACCAGAAGCCACTAAGTTTTTATCCCAGTTACCCTGGCCTGGGAACGTTCGACAGCTAGAAAACACTTGTCGATGGCTTACCGTTATGGCTTCTGGTCATGATATTCTCGTTCAGGATCTACCTCCTGAGTTAAAAAATCTAGACTCTGAAAGCTTACCTCGTCAAAGCTGGGAAAGCTTACTTCGTCAATGGGCGGACAGAGAACTCACCAGAGGTGTTACAAACTTATTGGACATCGCAACACCTGCATTTGAAAAAGTAATGATTGAGGTCGCGCTTAAGCATACAGGTGGGAGGCGTAGAGATGCTTCAAATCTCCTAGGATGGGGCAGGAACACACTGACTAGAAAAATAAAAGATTTATCGCCGAATATTTCAAGTAAGACTGACTCTTTATCTACTGAAGAAGATGCCGAGACTGAATCTTCAACTTAATGTGCAGCCTATATCATTTGGTCAAACTAAGCTTCTAGCGGCTGTTTAGCACACACAAGCTTAGTTCACTGGATTACCAAGCGGTCCGAATATTCCACACTTCATTCACAGGTAATGTTGGTCGTAGAATAGAATTAACCCTACTAGGGTCAATTTTATCGATGGGCGGAAGTTGCTTCTCTAAAGTCAACTGCATACGTTCTTTTGTTAATACATGACGCTTGATACCTTCATTCCAGTAAATCGGCAAATCCGATTTTGAGTTCTGAGCAATGACAAAACCCATCCTGATAGAAGCAGAAAAATCATACAAGTTGAATTCAGCTTTATCATACTGCGAGGATTCGAGATTCTTAGTTGAACCAAAAAGTCGATTTAGGACAAAATCATACGCATCCTGCCTAAACTCTTCAACATGAGACAAGTAAGGCCGAACATATTTGAATCCCGCTGCAAGCAGGGTATTGCTATAAATTTCCCAATCAATATCCAAGTTTTCCAGCCCTGGAGCATCCATTACGAGATAACCATCTCTCGCCATCCTGGCGCGAGCAAAGTGAAAAAATTCCCGACTAAATAACCGAGACAGGTTATAATCTACTGCATAAGGAAAGTCGAGATAAATGGCATCGAACTGTTCTGTCGAATTTCGAATATAGTAGTATGCATCGCCAAAGTGCGTCTCTACTCTTTGGTCTTCTAGCGCATGCTCATTCATTGCCGTGAGAATAGGGTTAGTTCTAGCCAGCTCAACAAGTTTATGATCAAGATCAACATGTACGATCTTCTTTATCTCTTTATATTTAACTAATTCACGAATTAGCAAACCATCACCTGCCCCCATGACCAGCACTTTCTCAGGGACACGACCGTTAAACGCAATAGGAATATGAGCAAAGTATTCATGATAATATTCTTCATAACTAGAAGAAAACTGGAAATCACCATTCAGATAAAGCATATAATTTCTTGGTTTTTCAGGGTTTTCTAGATACTTAGTAGAATAAAAGTCAATTAAATAATCGGTATCATAACCTTCCTTATCATAAAAAAGATCTATATTTTGATATGGAGAGCGGGTTCGAAATACATTGGGAAACTCAGCTAAGGGACCCATAAAATGGGCCAGATTTTCTCCATGATCCCAATAAGCATAGTACTTTTTGATAAAGTACTGTTCCACAGCCTGAACATAAATCAGACCAGTCAACATGGAAAAAGCGACTGTAGCACAAAGAACCAAGCGTTTAATCGCCTGCTCATTGCTGAAGACAGCCTTCCACAATGCAAATATAGCAATTGCCAGGTTAGTGCCAGCTGTGAATATACCAACACTGATAAGATCGAAATTAGGAACAAAAGCAAGCGGGAAAGCAAATCCAGCTATCAATGAACCAACATAATCAGATGAAAGCACGCGATTGGTAACACTTCGCTCTTTTGATGTGGTATTACCTAAATCAATCAACAAAGGTAGCTCAAAGCCTGTTAACAATCCAATCGTTGAAATTAATATAAAAGCCGTACCAAAAAAAATAATATTCGTTAAAATGAGTTGATCGAAAAGCTGAAATCTTAATCCAAATGCATGCGCAAAATGTAGAATTGGAACAGCCAAGGCCCCAACAATACACAATATAATCTCCACATGAAATAACCGTTTCCAAGGTGTTTTTGTTGGATATTTTTCATGTAACAGCGCCCCAACCCCCATACCAGCAAGGTAGACACCAATTGTAAGGCAATACCAAACCACAGTGTTGGCTGCTAGCACAGCTAAGGTTTGAGCAATCAATAGTTCATATAGCAAACTACATGACGCCAGCACTACAGTTAAGCTGTATATGGTTTTTCTAGATGAATGACTCGCTTGGCTGCTAAATATTTTACTGCGCTTATTATTTGTCATCTCATTCACCAAGGTAATGTGAAAGAAGCAGGTCACTAATCTTATTAGAAGTAATCAGACAACCAACCAATACAAGCATGAGAGCTATTTCCAACAAAATAAAAATGCGAAATAGCTGTTTCTGGTTTATATCAACAAATTTTTCTTTTCTGATTAATGCAACCCCAACCATAGCATTGCTCAACGCCACGAAAAACGAAGTTGTTACGATGCCCGCATAAGGGTAAAGGAGAAGCGCAAAAGCAACTGTCCCGGAAAATGCTCCCAAGTAATTAACACCAATAATCGCATTGTCTTTATTAGACTGCTCATAAGCCTTTAACTTAATCAGCAAAGGAATCTCAAAACCAGACAGTACCCCAATAATGATAATCAGCCCGTGCGCAACAATGGAAATCACAGTAAGGCTTACTTCCTGTGCATTAACAAAAAAAAGCAAGACAACACTGCTACCACCAATTAAAGTGAGCAAGGTCTCAACCAACAGCAAACTAAGAACAGGACGAGCAACTGATCGCCCTTCAGCTAGTAGGGAACCAATACCCAAAGATAACATATAGAGCCCAATTGTAACGCTATAGCGAAGAACTGTATTTCCAAGAAAAGCGGATAATGCTTGCCCTAATAAAAGTTCGTAAACAATACTACAAAATGCCAGGACAAAGGTAATGCTATAAATCATTTTTATCGTACAACCAGTTAAAGCTTTTCTAAACCATAAGGGTTTTGTTACAAGCAGGCAAAGGCTTATTATAAACAGGAAATGAGCTGAATGACATGCTTACCCATATTAATCTTTATTACCAACATTTTTTTTGGACTCACTTTGTCAGCGCTATTAATAGAATTAAAAATTTTTATTCTACCCAACAAAAGAGGAAAAGTGATTAAAAAAACCAATAATAAAAACCAAACGCCCAATATCAAGCAGGTATTGTGGATTGGCTGGAAGCCGTAAAACTTGGTATCGCACTAGCTTCAGGCAATTGCCAATCTATTCGTGCTTTTCCTTTACTTTCCAAATAATGATTAGCAATAGAAAAGTGCCGACAACCTAAAAAACCACGATGAGCAGAAAGAGGGGATGGGTGTGGTGCTTTTAGCACTAAATGCTTTTCGGTATCAATCATTGCACCCTTTCTTTGCGCATAGCTACCCCAAAGCATAAACACCATATGCTCACATTGATCGTTAATAACTTGAACAATCGCATCTGTAAAGGTTTCCCAACCTTTACCTTGATGCGAGGCTGCCTTACGCGCCTCTACCGTCAACACTGCATTCAATAGTAATACACCTTGAGAAGCCCAAGGAATTAGGCACCCATGTTTTCCATTAGAGGTACCCAAGTCATCATTCATTTCTTTGAAGATATTCTTTAAAGACGGTGGCAAAGCAATCCCTGGCCGAACTGAGAATGAAAAACCGTGAGCCTGATTAGGACCATGATAAGGGTCTTGCCCTAGAATGACGACAGAAAGCTTTTCAAACTCAGTGGCGTTAAGCGCATTAAAAATATCTTGCCCTGGGGGGTATATAGTTTTAGAGTGCTGCTTTTCTGTGAGCAAGAATTGCTTAAGCGCCCGCATATAAGGCTTTTGAAATTCACTAACTAAATGCGCTAGCCACGAGGGATGTAATGCAATTTTCTGTTGTTCATTCATAACCTGGTTGCCTGCATTGAATAGTTAATTCGAGATTATACTGCAACAGAGGCAAACAAAGCTAGATGATTATTTTTCTATAAAAGGGGTTCCTATTGGAATAGGCTTAGAAATATGATAACCCTGCACATAATCGACACCAATTTCCCTCAGCATACTCATGATTTCTGCATTTTCAACAAACTCTGCAATTGTTTTTTTATTCATGATTTGACCGATTTCATTGATTGACTTCACCATCGCCCGATCTATTTCATCGTTAACAATATTACGGACAAAGCTGCCATCTATCTTAACAAAATCAACCGGCATGTGTTTCAGATAAGTAAAAGATGACATCCCAACACCAAAATCATCTAGCGCAAACTTACAGCCTTTATCTCTCAACTCCTTAATAAACCAAGACGCCTTCGCTAAATGAGATATCGCAGCTGTTTCTGTTACTTCAAAACAAATCTTAGTTGGGTCAATTAAAGTTTGTTCAAATACATTCATGATATAATTAACCATGGTTTCATCATTCATAGATGCACCTGACAAATTAATGGAGCACAGCTCCAATTTATTCGTGTGCTCCAAATGGTCGCTTAACCACTGTAGCGTAGTACGGATAACCCAGCGATCGACTAATCGAATCACATTATAACGCTCTGCTGCAGGCAGAAAAGCACCAGGCCCAAACTGTTTCCCTTGCTGATCTCGGTACCTTAACAAAACCTCATAATGCAATTTTTGCTGAAGATGATCTTCAAAATTATCACAGCTTGCTGGGATGATGGGTTGACAATAAAGCTCTAACCCTTGGTCATCAACGGCTTGAACAAGACGAGTAACCCACTCCATTTCGTCTTGTCTACGAGCAACTTTATCCCCAGTTTCATTATGTGCAACCTCGACACGATTTCTGCCATTTTCCTTTGCAAGACAGCAAGCCGTATCAGCCATACTCAAAGCTTCAGCCCAACTTTTTGTACTACCTGTAACTTGTGCAACACCCAGGCTCGCCGTTACATTATGCGTTTTATTTCCCCAAACAAACCGAAAATCTGAGATTTTTTCCACCAGTTTTGCTGCAAACTCTTCACTTTCAGGCAGATTACAATTCCAAAGCAACAAAGCAAACTCGTCCCCACCAATCCTAGCTAAGGTGTCTCTCTTTCTGATATTTCTACCGATACTGACCGAAAACTGCCGAAGCAATTCATCACCAACAGCGTGGCCACATAGATCGTTAACCACTTTAAACTGGTCCAAATCAATATAAATCAGAACATGGCCAGACTCATTTTCTTCAGCAATTCGAATACTTTGTTGCAGCACGTTTTCGAAGCCAGTTCGATTCAATAATCCTGTAACAGGATCATGACTAGATTGAAAGTTAAACTTATTTGACCAACGCCTCTTTTGTGTTTCATCATTAATGATGACCAAGTAACCTGAAACATCACGAGCTCGCATCAAGGGCGCAAGACTAACCTCGACAAATATTTTTGAATAATCATCCCCTACTAGATAACAATCTGGGCCAAAATGGAAGGTCTCCTCACCACGCATTCTTTGAATGATTTTTTCTTCCAAAACAGCATTAGTGACATCTTCGATAAAGTTAAATACATCGAAAAAGTATTGGCCTTTCATGGATTCTGCATCTAGCCCAATCAGTTTCTCTGCAGCAGAATTAACATTTTCAATACTATTCATCATTAAATCTATTTTATTTTCATCTTCGATTAATTGGTTCTCAACATCAATATGATGCAAAACGTTCGAAATAGACCGCTCGACGGTGGCCGTATCTAAATTTATTCTAGGAATCGCCTCTGCGACTATTTCTTCGCATATGTGCTTTTCTATATTAATTAATTTCTCGTCAGAATTATCCGCATCAGACAGCAGCACCAAGGGTAGCTGCACACCCGCCTCTCTCATCTTATCAACAAGCTGAACCGTCTCATCAAGTTCTGAAACCAAGTCCAAAACCACTACATGAGGTTTCAATAAGAGTGTATCTGAATCCAGGCTTGCTATTTTTTGCTTCCATTCGACCATATAGGAAGCACGCTTGCCTTTACCCAAGCATGATTGTATTGAATTAAAAACCGCTTCATCAGTATTGACGACAAGCACATTAATTTCATGTGGGTTTGACGAATGCTTATACAAGTTTACTGCCTTATAATAAATCAATTCCAACCTAGTATGCGCATACTTACATTATTAAGTGTTAAGTTAGCTATACATACTTTTTTATTCACATCCTAGCGCAAAAAGCTACTAAAAAGATATCATTCTATAAGTTTTAGCATAGAACAAATTTTAACCTTTTGAATAAAAATTTATTATATAAGCAGATACATTAGCCAAATAGCCCTCTTCGAATCAAACCTCTGGTCGCATCAGGGGAAATAAAATAACATCGCGTATCGAAGGAGAATCAGTAAACAGCATTACCAACCGATCTATACCAATACCTTCGCCAGCAGTAGGCGGCAAGCCATGTTCCAAGGCCCTGATATAATCGTCATCGTAATGCATTGCCTCATCATCTCCAGCAGCCTTTTCAGCTACTTGCTTCTTAAATCGTTCGGCTTGATCCTCTGGATCATTCAACTCGGAAAAGCCATTGGCAATTTCTCTACCTGCCATAAAGAACTCAAATCGATCAGTGACTTCAGGTCGCTCATCATTTCTTCGGGCTAAGGGAGACACCTCAGTGGGATACTCGGTAATAAAAGTAGGCTGATCTAACCTAGGCTCTACCTTAAACTCAAAAATTTCCGTCTGTATCTTTCCCAACCCCCAACTGGGCTGTATCGGAATATCAAATTTTTTAGCTAATGCTTTTGCCTGAGGTTCACTTAACAAGTCCTCTTTTGAAATATCAGGGTTATACGCAATGATTGCATCCAGCATCGTCAATCGATCAAAAGGAGCACCTAAATCATAGGTAGAGCCCTGATACTCTATCGAAGTAGTGCCAAGCACCTCCTGTGCTACAGCTCGTAACATTTCTTCTGTCATATTCATTAAATCGTGATAATCGGAATAGGCCTGATAAAATTCCAACATCGTAAACTCTGGATTATGGCGTGTAGATAGTCCTTCATTCCTAAAGTTACGATTAATCTCAAATACACGCTCAATTCCGCCAACCACTAAACGCTTCAAATATAGTTCAGGTGCAATACGTAAGTACAATTGCATATCCAACGCATTATGATGAGTCATAAAAGGTCGAGCAGTTGCACCACCAGGGATAGCCTGCATCATAGGCGTTTCCACTTCTGTAAAACGTCGCGCCTTTAAGAAGTGCCTAATACTATCAACAATCTCACTCCTGATTCGAAATGTTTCATAGCTTTTTTCATTGACGATTAAGTCCAAGTACCTCTGCCGATAGCAAAGCTCTGTGTCAGTCAAACCTTTATGCTTATCGGGTAACGGGCGCAAAGCTTTTGTTAATAAATGTGCAGATGTTAAATCCACATAGAGGTCACCTTTATTGGATTTTTGCAAAGTGCCAATGGCACCAACAATGTCACCAAGGTCCCATTGCTTTATTTCTTGTATATTATCAGCTGAGAGCGCCTTTCTATTCACATAGAGTTGTATGGTGCCCGTCATATCACGAATGACAAGAAAAGCCCCACGATTTCGAATCACCCTGCCCGCCACAGTCATTGACAAGGATTTTTCAGACAATGTTTCTTTCGATAGTTCAGCATATTCTTTTTGAACATCGCCAGCATAATGACTTCTGCGGAAATCATTTCTGAATGCTTGGCCATTATCCCTTATTTTCTTCAATTTTTCTTTTCTAGTTGCAATGAGCTTATGATCTTCTGCATCTGCAATTTCAACCACTTGCTGATTAGGTTCTCGCTCAGTTTTGCCAGTCAACCCTGACTCACCGGCTCCTGTATTGCTCATATTCACCTCACTTTGCTGTTCTTTATAAAGTCGTTCTGTGTCAATTTAATTTCGAATGCAATTAACGAAAATCTTATCCTAAAGCCCTGATTTCAGACTGGCCTCAATAAATGGGTTTAAGTCACCATCTAGTACAGATTGTGGATTTGTATTTTCATGATTCGTGCGTAAATCTTTTATCCTAGACTGGTCCAAAACATAAGAGCGAATTTGACTACCCCACCCAATGTCTGCTTTTCCATCTTCCATTTTTTGCTTTTCTTCATTCTGTTTTAATACTTCTAGCTCATACAATTTAGCACGTAGTTGGCTCATCGCTTGAGCTTTATTTTTATGCTGCGACCGGTCATTCTGGCATTGCACAACAATACCAGATGGGTTGTGGGTAATCCTTACCGCTGAGTCAGTTCTGTTAACGTGCTGACCACCAGCACCGCTGGCCCGGTACGTATCAATACGCAGATCAGCTGGGTTTATATCAATATCTATATCTTCATCCACTTCTGGAGAAATAAAGACAGATGCAAAGGAAGTATGTCGACGATTACCAGAATCAAAAGGAGATTTTCTAACTAAGCGGTGGACGCCAGTCTCAGTCCTTAGCCACCCGAACGCATATTCTCCTTGAAAATAAATGGTCGCACTTTTAATGCCAGCAACATCACCAGCTGAAACTTCAATCAACTTAGTCTGAAAGCCTTGATCTTCTCCCCAACGTAAATACATCCTGAGCAGCATTTCCGCCCAATCTTGTGCTTCAGTTCCTCCAGAGCCTGCCTGAATATCAAGGTAGGCATTCGACCCGTCCATCTTACCATTGAACATTCGCTGAAATTCTAAACGTTCAACAATCGATAAGGTCTGTGCTGCTTCTAGCTCCACTTCACTAAAAGTCTCTTCATCATTCTCTTCGAGCACTAAATCTAAAAGGTCAAGGCTATCTTGCAACCGAAGTTCTAACTCGTCCACTTGGGTAACCGTAGCTTCTAGGCTAGCTTTTTCTTTAGACAATCCCTGTGCAAGCTCAGCCTGGTTCCAGATATCTGGGTTTTCTAGCTCTCGGTTGATTTCCTCCAGCCGATCCTTTTTATGATCATAGTCAAAGATACCCCCTAAGCTTTTCAACTCTTTCAACTTGCTCTTTCAAATTCTGCTTTACGAGATTTACCTCAATCATATTTAACCTTTTCTCATAGCTTATTTAATTACTGATGATTCAACGTCTACTCTACACAGGCTCCAGGTACTCCGCCATCAGCTGTAATGAAGTGGCACCTTTAAATCGATTTATATTTAATTTATAAGCCATGTTCACGAACTCCCAATTATAAGCTAACTGTTCTGGCGTCAAATTAAATGCAATTGCATCCACAACAGGCTTATTTTTTTCTTTTGGCGCAAGTACCAATTTCAAATGTCGTTCCGCTAGAATTTTTTTATGAACCACATGAAAACAGCCATCAAAGATCGGCTCTGGGAAAGCTTGCCCCCAAGGGCCTGCTTCTTCCAATAACTGAGCCAAATTTAAATTAAGCTCATCGGCAGTTAAGGCACCATCTGTATACAAGTATCCTTGCAACATTTCTGGACTAACCTGTGAAGCGATCTCTGCTTCGAAAGCAGCTCGAAATCCAGCCAGCTGAGTGCTACAAATTGTTAAACCCGCAGCCATTGCATGACCACCATACTTGTCTATCATGCTGGGATACTTCGCAGCAATTCGATCCAACACATCTTTAAGGTGAAGACCTGAAATAGATCGACCAGAACCTTTGAGCGTTTCTTCTCCAGCCTTCGCAAAAGCAATCACCGGCCGATTAAATGTTTCCTTTACCCGGGAAGCCAGAATACCCACCACGCCCTGGTGCCAGTTTTCTTCATACAAAACCAAGCCTTCTGGTAATTTTTCCCGGTGAAGCAATAAATTAATATAAGCCTCCGCCTCTTGCTTCATATCACCTTCAATTTCTCTACGCATTTTATTCAGTTCATTGAGCTGAATCGCAATTGTTTTGGCCTGCCAAGGATCATTTGACAGCATGCATTGTATACCCAGACTCATATCATCCAATCGACCGGCAGCGTTCAAGCGAGGACCTAACGCAAACCCTAAGTCTGATGATGTTAAATGTGGCAAAGACCGCTGTGCTACATCACATAACGCTTTAATTCCGTAACCCGTACACCCCTTTCGAATTCGCTTCAAACCAAAATAAACTAACAGACGATTATTTTCATCCAAAGGCACGACATCTGCGACAGTACCTAATGCCACTAGATCCAAATACTTACTCAGTGTTGGCAAAGGCAGGCCTTGCATTTTAAACCAACCGATTTCATTTAGTTTTGCTCTCAAAGCAATCATGATATAGAAAACAACACCAACACCTGCAAGATTTTTACTAGGAAAGTCACAACCTGGTTGATTAGGATTCACTATCGCATCTGCAGCTGGTACCTCATCTGCTGGTAGATGGTGATCAGTAATCAGAACCTGCCAGCCTTTTTCTTTAGCTTTATTCACACCATCTATACTTGAAATGCCGTTATCAACGGTAACCAGCAAATCAGGCTCCTTCATTTCAATTAACGGAATAATGTCTAAACTTAAACCATACCCATAATCAAAACGATTCGGCACAACATAATCAGTATGATCATAACCAAAATCTTTTAAGGCATTTAACATCAGTACGGTGCTGGTTGCCCCATCAACATCAAAGTCTCCAAGAATAACAATTTTTTTATTTTGCAAGATGGCATCCGATAAAAGCTTAGTCGCTTCTACAATACCTTTTAGAGAATCCGGCTTTATCAAACTCGACAGGTTTCTATCGGAAATTAAAGCGCCAGTGTCACAACCTCGGCTTGCTAATATTCGTTTTAGCACGGGGTGAGAGACCGTAGGCTTCAATTCATCATTCAATAATGAATCAGAAGGCACAGGCGCTTCTCTTCTTTTTAAGATACGCTTCTTAAAGTCCAAGGCAAACACTCTTCAATGGAATAACTATTGGATCAGTCATCCCCAGCAGCAATATCATTTCATATGAGAGAGAATGGCTTGACGAACTGCTTCTTCTTCGGCATCGATTGTTTGCAAGGGCTCCTTTTCACACTGCTTAATGGCAATATCTGGATCCTTTAGTCCATGACCGGTCAGCGTACATACGATCTTGCTGCCCTCTTCAATCTTACCACTCTCTAAGTCCTTCTTAACACCAGCCAATGAGGCAGCTGACGCAGGCTCACAAAACACACCTTCGTATCTTGCTAGCGCCTTTTGCGATTGCATAATCTCTTCATC
>JAYPYM010000015.1:5484-12704 GCA_038135915.1 Gammaproteobacteria bacterium | reverse complement strand
CCACTAGATTCCTTCTGAGCCTTCCATGCTTTATCCCAAGACTGCGGATGACCAATTCGAATTGCTGTGGCCAATGTTTCAGGCTGATCCACCATTTTTCCTTGAGTAAAGGGAGAAGCACCCATCGCTTGATAGCCTACCATTTTTGGCAATTGATTAATCAAACCATCCTTATGGTACTCAGTATACCCCATCCAATGCGCAGTAATATTTCCAGCATTGCCAACTGGCAGAGCATGTATATCAGGCGCAAAACCAAGCTCTTCAACAATTTCGAAAGCAGCTGTCTTTTGCCCCTGCAACCGAAAAGGATTAATTGAGTTCACAATCGTGACACCTACCGAGTCAGCAATTGTTTTCACCAAGTGCATACCTTGATCAAAATTACCTCGGATTTGCAGGATCACTGAGCCATACATCATGGCTTGCGCCAGCTTACCTTGCGCAATCTTTCCCTCAGGAATCAAAACAAAAGAAGTCAAACCAGCCCTGGATGCATATGCGGCAGCTGCCGCAGATGTATTACCTGTTGAGGCACAGATAATCGCTTGGCTACCCGACTCCACTGCTTTAGTGACCGCCATTGTCATGCCACGATCTTTAAAGGAACAGGTGGGGTTAAGGCCTTCATACTTTACATATATATCCACTTCTTTTTTTAACCAGTGATCTGCAATATTATGCAGTCTAATTAAAGGCGTATTTCCTTCACCTAAAGAAATGATCTTTGTATCATCATGAACTGGTAAGTGATCACGATACTTCTCAATTAAACCTGTATATCTAGACCTAAATGCCATATAAGAAATACTCCAAACAAATAATCTCAATTTAATTGTCGGTAGCAGTTGACGAACCTAACCGCCAACAACTATCCCCGAGAATGCTCGGGAAACGATAAAGAAGCACCTAACTAAATTAACAAGCCCCTAAGCTTTGTCCAAATAATCCACCCTCAGCATTTGGATGGGTGCTTTTACATCTGGTAACTGGGAGATCACCGATATTGCCTTCTTAACGCTCGCTTCTTCAATAAGATGAGTCAATATCACTAAGGGGGTATGATCGCCAGCTGTCTCTTTCTGCAGGATAGCCTCAATACCGATACCGGCTTCACTTAATATCGTTGCTATTTTTGCTAATGCGCCAGTGTTATCGGCTACAGAAAGCCTTAAATAATAAGCGCATAGAAATTCTTCTTTCGACATAACAGGTAAGCTAGCACTGACCCGTTCATACCCTAGGGGTGCTGAGATTGAGCCTTTGGGCAAGTTAATTTGTCGAACAACATCCATTACATCTGCGACTACAGCTGATGCTGTAGCCATACCCCCGGCACCAGCACCATAGTACAAAGTCGGGCCCACAGCATGCGCTTGAACCATCACTGCATTCATCACACCATCTACCGATGCCAATAAACTGGACTTTGGAATCAGAGTAGGATGAACTCTTAGCTCGACAGAATTCTCGTGACGCTTTGCGATTCCGAGGTGCTTAATTTTAAAACCTAGTTGCTCAGCGTAGTCAATGTCAGCTAAAGAAACTTCTGAAATACCTTCTATTGTAAGCTTTTCATATTGCAGAGGAATGCCAAATGCAATTGCAGCCATCAAGGTGAGCTTGTGTGCAGCATCAATCCCCTCAACATCAAACGTTGGGTCAGCCTCTGCATAGCCAAGCGCTTGAGCTTCACTTAACACCTCATCGAAAGCACGTTGACCCGTTAACATCTCGGTTAAAATAAAATTTCCAGTCCCATTAATGATACCAGCTAACCAGTCAATACGATTTGCCGCCAAACCTTCTCGAAGTGCTTTTATAAAAGGTATGCCGCCTGCTACAGCAGCCTCAAAGGCAACAACTACACCAGCTTGCCTGGCTGCTGCAAAGATTTCTTCGCCCATTTCTGCAAGTAATGCTTTATTTGCTGTGACCACATGCTTACCATTTGCGATAGCAGCAATGATAAGTTCTTTAGCAGTATCGGTGCCCCCCATTAGCTCTAGGACAATATCCACCTCAGGTATCAAGGCAAGCTTAGTCACATCGCGTTCAAGCTGTACACCAGAAAAGTCGACCCCTGGATATGAGCGGCGTGCACCAACGGCAACCACTCGTATAGATTCGCCTAGTCTTCTTTCTATTTCTTCAGACATATCTTGAAGCAAATTAAATACAGCACTTCCCACTGTGCCAAAGCCTGCTATGGCAATATTTATACTTTCTTTATTCTGATCTAAAGCTGCTTCATTCGACATGTTGATAATGGTCCACAATAATCTAACGATATTTCTATCATGTTCGGCAAAACACTTGATATTAGCCGGCTATAGTTTCTTAATATTTTTGTCACAAGGCTCTGACACCTAGCCAAATCACGGCTTAATTTCTGACAACAGGTCTTTCGCTGAACGATACCCTCCAACCTGTCGACCACTGGACAAGAAAATGGCCGGCGTACCGCTTACTCCCATTTTCATGCCTGCTTGCATATGGCCTGTTATCGGTGTATCACAGGTTTTTTCACTACTGATTTTTGTTCGAGTTTTAGCTTGGTTCATAGCTGTAAGCTGGTCGTCTGCGCACCAAACCTGGACCATTTTTTTACCTGTCGCCGAGTTCAAACCCGCTCGCGGCCAGGCTAAATAGCGAACTTCAACGCCATTCTTCGTTAACTCGGGAATTTCTTGGTGAAACTTTTGACAATAGCCACAATCTACATCAGTAAATACATAGAGGTACTCTTTTGGTTTTTCACCATCGGCTTTATATATCACCATATCCTTGTCATCCAAGCCAGCTAATATACCCACCCTAGATGCTGCCAATTTTTCTGCAGTTAGGTTAACCATATCACCAGGGCCATTAACCTTTAGCACCTGCCCACCAAATATTAGGTAGTCGCCAGTCTCATCCACCAGAACCCACTCTCCAGTACTGAGACCAACATCAAACAGGCCTTTTATTGGCGAAGACTCAATGCTAGATACCGGTAGTGTCGGCATTTTCTTTTCTAGAGTCAGCTTGAGCTTGCTTATAATAGCCTCAACTTCCTTCTGCCCTGGCTCATCCAAAACAGTCGCCTTTCCATCGCCAGCAAGGGAGGCTAACGGAAAACAAAATAGAGCGAAAAAACACGAATAAACCGCTTTCTTTAGATTTGAGTTGATGACAAAAAACGTACTCATTCCTATATCTCCTGGTAGAAACTAATCACTGTGTATCAATAATAGTCACATTAAAGCTACAACATCTGGATAGGATTCTTAAAAAAAGTTCAACAATCACAGTCCTTTATCAATACAACTCTCATATCTGGATGTAAAAATTGCTAAATATACAACGCGCGACTCCAGAGTAGGCTGATACTTAACTTACGCCGATATTTTTTACTTGCCAGCACCTTTGTTCAAATTCAACTTCTCTTTGATACGGGCTGCCTTTCCTGTTCTGCCACGCAAATAATAGAGTTTGGCACGTCTAACATCGCCTCTTCGCTTGACCGTAACACTATCCACTAGAGGGCTGTGAGTTTGAAATACACGCTCAACACCAACACCATGAGATATTTTTCGAACTGTGAAAGAGGAGTTTAACCCTCGGTTTTTCTTCGCGATGACTGTTCCTTCAAAAGCCTGAAGTCGCTCACGGTTACCCTCTTTCACTTTTACCATCACAACTATTGTATCGCCTGGCCCAAACTGGGGCACATCCTTCTTTAACTGGCTTTCTTCAATTTTTTGGATTATCTTATTTTTACCACTCATTGCTCATCATCTCCTAAATTTTCCGCTAAAATTACGCTAAAGTTGAACTATCTGCTTGTATCAGTATGTGCACCCAAGGCTACCTCCAAAAGATCAGGTCGTTTTAGCCTAGTGCTATTGACCCTTTGCTTGTCTCGCCAATCCTTTATCGCCTGATGGTCACCACTTGTTAAAACCTCTGGCACAGCGACATCCTCAAACACCAAAGGGCGAGTATAGTGCGGGTAATCCAAGAGTCCTTGATAGAAGGAATCTTCTTGCACCGACTCATAATTTCCACAAACGCCCGGTAACAGCCTCGCAAGCGCATCCACCACAACCATTGCCGCAAGCTCTCCACCGCTAATGACAAAGTCCCCTAGAGAACACTCTTCGTCAACATACTTCTGAATAAACCGTTCATCTAAACCTTCATACCGACCACAAACGAAGATATGCTGATCTCGCTCAAATAATTCGACAAGATACTCTTGGTCCAGCGACCTACCTTGTGGCGTCAAATAAATGACTTTTGCCTGCTCTCTACTTTTCTTTGCCGCCACCACAGCCTCTCTAAGAGGTGGCGCAGCCATCACCATTCCTGCTCCTCCGCCATAAGGACGGTCATCAACAGTACGATGCTTGTCATCAGCATAATCTCTTGGATTGTACAAATTTAGACCAACAAGCCCTGATGCAACCGCTTTTCCTACCACGCCATGCTTACAAAAGGGTTCAAACATTTGAGGAAAAATACTGATAATCGCTAAATCTAACTGCCGACTCATTAAGTATCACGCCTCAAACGTTAATGTTGCTTTCAAACGACCCAAGCTCAATCATTTTTAACATAGCAGGGCTAAAACGCTTCGTCCCAATCAACTTCGATAAAACCCTCTTTCTCACCGACCTCATGCTCAGATTCAATTTGGCACGGCTTGTTAACACCCTTTCTTAGCTGCACAGCCTGCACCACTGTCTCTGGAATATAGGGTATCAAGCGTTCACTGTTATCAATCGACTGCTTAGTGGGACGAACAACCAAAACATCATTTGAGCCAGTCTCAATTAAGTAAGCAACTTTACCCAAATTTTTTCCATTTAAGTTAAAAACAACCAGCCCTTCTAAGTCTTTCCAATAATAGTCGCCTGGGCTTAATCGAGGCAAAGCGGATTCTGGCACATAGACACCCATACCAGAAAAACTTTTCGCCACTTCCGGAGCCTCTATGCCCTCTAATTTAACAATCCACTTGGCACCCTGTTGCCGCCAATCCAAAGGCTTAAGCGTTCTAACTAAGGACCCTTTAGATAAAGTTTGTCTAGGACGAACAGGTTTATTTAGGCCTGAGCTTACATCAGCCAAATGCCATGGAACATATCCAAAGATCGCCTCAGGCTCTTCTGCAAACGACCTAACCTTAACCCAACCTCGAACACCGTGAGGAGCACCTAATGTACCAAGCAATATATACTTTTCTGGTGATACCTCTACGCCCTCGCTCAAATCCAACGCTACCGGCTGTTTCAATATCAAGCTGCAGTCTCTGCTGCACCCGCTGCCTTAGCAGATTCACCACTTTTCTTAGCAGTTTTAATCAAGCCTGACACTCTTTCAGAAGCTTGAGCACCTTTATCTAACCAAGCTTGCGCTTTGTCTAAATCGATACGCAACCTTTCTTCTTTACCCCGCGCAAGCGGATTAAAGAAGCCAATTGACTCGATAAACCGACCATCTCTTGCCCTACGGCTATCTGCCACAACAATATGATAGAAAGGCCTTTTTTTAGAACCACCCCTAGCTAAACGAATAATTACCATAATCTTTCTGTACCTTAAATATGAAAAGCCTGTATTAAATTTAAAAAAATTCGTATTCTATAGCGCTGTTTAATTAACGAATATAGCCTGATACCGCCTTGCGTGCGCGGATTTTACGCGAAATTTGATGATTTGCATAGGATATCCAGGGTTCAATTCAAAAATGAAGTAAAATCTACTACTTACGAGGTCTATATTTTCAAAGCTAGCTTCATTTCTACTCAAAAACCCTATACTTTTATTTACTGAATAGTCAGGACCTATTGAATGTCACACCCAAGCCATGTCCACCACCTGAAAGAAACTGCGCCCTACATCAACGCACATCGTGGCAACGTAGTCGTCATTCACTTATGTGCAGCAGCACTGAAATCACAGCTCGACTCTATTATTCATGAAATTTGCCTACTCCACAGTCTTGATATCAAAATAGTTTTAGTTTTTGATGCCGGCATTATAACCGATACACCCATTCCTGAGAGCAAGCTGCCTGAACTCATTGCAAATATAGCCAGCCTTCGCGTTAAGCTAGAATCGCGCTTAACCATGGGGTTGACCAACTCTCCAATGCAAGGCGCTCATATTAAAGTCAGTTCTGGCAATATGGTGATTGCAAAACCCAAAGGCATCATAGATGGTATTGATTATGAGCACGCAGGTCTCGTTCGAAAGGTCAGGCACGAGTTTGTTTCTTCACTACTGATTCAGGGCTCTATGGTCATTATCCCCCCTACCGGTTATTCACCAAGCGGCGAGGTTTTTCACGTTGATAGCATTCAACTTGCTGAGCTCGTGGCTGCATCACTATCAGCCTATAAACTTATCTACCTCAGTGATGGCGTGATTACAGAGAACAACACAAACACACCAATCAAAGAATGGCTACCAAAAAAAATGGATGACATTGATCATATCCACCCAGAAAAAAGGCATTTGGCAAAGTCAGCCTACCTCGCATTAAGGCAAGGCGTGGCACGTGTCCATATTTTGAATTTCCAACAAGAAAACGCACTACTTCAAGAACTCTTTACTCGCGATGGTAGCGGCACATTGGTCGGTATCGAAAGCTACGAAACACTCAGAGTTGCTAATACAGAAGACGTCGCTGGCATTATCAGCCTTATAAAGCCACTTGAAGCGTCAGGCATACTGGTCAAAAGATCTCGCGAACTCATCGAGAGCGAAGTCAAACACTTTAGTGTCATCGCAAGAGATAAGACGATTATCGGATGTGCGTCACTACACACTTTTTACGAAAAAAAATTCGCGGAAGCGGCCTGCATTGCAATCCACCCTGACTATAAAAATAGCAATCGAGGAAAAAAATTACTAAAACACCTTGAAGACAGAGCCAAAACCCTGGGGATGCAATACATCTTTGTATTAACCACACAAACCATTCATTGGTTTTTAGAACAGGGGTATGTTGAGAAACAACTAGAAGAGTTACCGCTAGAACGCCAGCTGATATACAATTACCAACGCGGATCAAAAATCCTTGTCAAATCACTCACTACCTAATGATAAAATTAACTTCGAACCAAATTTTATGGGCTGCCTTGCTCTCTAGCCTACTACTGGGCTTCACTTTATGGATATTTGAATTCCCAACCCCCATTGCAATTGTTGCATCGACAACATTTTTATGCG
>JAYPYM010000015.1:0-5474 GCA_038135915.1 Gammaproteobacteria bacterium | reverse complement strand
CAATTTGGTGGGTTTTTGAACCCATCCCCATTCCAATCACTTCTCTTATTCCATTAGCTGTATTCCCGATGACAGGCGTACTCAAACCAACAGAAGCAGCTCAAGCCTACGGTCATCATTTAATTTTGTTGTTGCTGGGCGGATTTATCTTGTCACAAGCCATGTCTAGCTCAGGCGCACACAGGCGCATTGCGCTAATGATGATCAACCTCTTTGGAGGCAATTCCGCTCGTCGATTGGTCATGGGCTTTATGGCTGCGGCAGCCCTATTGAGCATGTGGATTTCAAACACTGCGACAACATTGATGTTGTTGCCCGTAGCCTTAGCAACATTAGAAAATAGGGAGAGCCAAGAACTCACCCATGTAATGTTGCTTGGCATTGCTTATGCGGCTAGCGTTGGCGGTATTGGGACCCCCATTGGCACACCACCCAACGCCCTATTCCTATCTAACTACCAAGAAACAACCGGTGAAACATTAGGTTTTTTGAGCTGGATGAAATGGTCTATACCTTTAATTATTTTATTTCTCCCTCTAATCATGCTTTGGATGACTCGAAACCTAAAGCACGAAGTGACCATTAAGTTACCAGAAGTTGGCAAATGGACGACAGCAGAAAAAAGAGTCATCTGGGTCTTTACCATAACGGCGACACTGTGGATCACTCGACAAGAGCCATTCGGTGGCTGGCAGGCAATCGTTGGCCTTAAACAGGCTAATGATGCATCAATCGCCTTACTGGCCTGTATCCTAATGTTTATCATACCTGACGGAACAGTTAACAGTGAAGGCAAAAAAGGAAGGCTATTAGATTGGGAAACTGCCAACCAAATACCCTGGGGTGTATTACTATTATTTGCTGGTGGCATCTGCATTGCTAAAGCATTTACTGCGAGCGGACTCAGCCAACTCATTGGCAATCAACTGATCAGCCTAACCGAACTCCATACTTTATTTTTAATTGCCTGTATCGCAGTTAGCGTTACCTTTTTGACAGAAATCACCAGTAACACAGCTACTACCGCACTACTGTTACCAATACTTGGATCAGCAGCACTTAACGCAAACCTGGACCCAACAATATTAATGTTACCTGCTGCAATGAGTGCTAGCTGCGCATTTATGCTACCAGTTGCAACTGCACCTAATGCGATCATATATGGAAGTAATAAAGTCCCGATTCAACAAATGGTTCGCAATGGTTTTGCACTCAATTTATTAGGCGCAGCACTCATTAGCACTTGTTGTTATCTGCTCATTTAAAGTGTTTGCCTTGATAGCTCTAGAAATATATCGATCACATGTAACGACCAAATTATCACAGCTTTTATAAGAGTTTTCTTATATATGTGTATATCAAATTTTCACCTTACCATACAATTTTATAACATTTTTTATGAATGATTATTTACCAACGTATCGACACAACATATCATTCAACGTTATTCGTCAACAAATTAAGAATGAGCATTTATCATGACTGGAAGTAACAGCAGTGTCAGCAGCCAACAACCGAGACCTTCTTTTCAACTCGATCAACGTCCTACAATAAATACTAATAACGCTAATAGAACAAGTTGTTGTGTTACCTCCTGGCACACCTGCCTTAATTTTTTAGGCCTTAATAATCGAACAGGTAGGCAACCACAAATTAATTCTAGTGTTCAGGTACCAGCTGCTAACGTTGAGAATTTGCAAAGAGCACCATTACCATCTACCACCACTCTGTCTTCACAAGTAATCGAAGACAGAGGTGACCTCAGGGACAATAGTAACCAGCAAGGACGCCAAGTAGCGTCAAATATAGACTGGGAAGTTCCACAAAATACAGACGTACAGTCTTCGACGCAAGAGGCTAAGCTCCCAGAATCTGAGGAACAGGTCTTGTTCAATACTTCCGAAGGTGGTGAATTTAATATGACACAACATGAAGGAAAATTTGGACAAGACACATCTAGATTTGATCCTCAAGAAGGTTCTTCAGACTCATTCCCATTTGAAATGCCTGGTGAGACAGAAGAAGAAAGAATCCCAGAGCATTTGTACCAACCAATGCTTAGCGAGCACCCTGAGCCTGCAGAAGCAGGTCAGTATATTTTACCCCCCAGATGGCAGCTAGTACCTCGCTCAGCATTCCCTACGCCCACCGGAGAAGAGAACATTGCCCGACAACAACATTCACGACTACTAAACTTGCCTGCAATCGTAACCGACCAACCGTCAACTCGTATTAATCCTGAACCAAGATTACGCCTTAGACCCTCTGGACATTGGCCAGGGCGGCCACCTATGCCTACACCTACAACTTCTGGTGCACAGATCAATACGCCTCTGGGTGCTTTTCCGAACACAGGCACAACAAACCCAGGTATTCCTGAAAGACAACTTGCTGACGTGCCAGAGGAAGCAAGCACTGAAAGCAATGCTACAGATGACTACCGTTCTAATTAGTCAGAATCACCTCAGGATTGAAGTGAACTCTGGTTGAGTAACTAGATACCATGACTTTACTCTCAGGCCTTGGATTTCAACCCCGTTACAGATATCCTTCAGCTTAGCCGTGTGCCCTTATGTTCTCATACGGCCGGCCTTAAAACCAAACCTAGGAAATGTGTATGAATGATTTAGAACTGAGCAGTCAGGCTGCAAGCTACGTATTAACATCGATTAAAGAGGAAGTGCTGACCATTACATTAAATCGACCCGAAAAACTCAATGGTTGGACAAGCGGCATGATGGATGCATTTAAAGCCGCATTTGCCAAAGCCAACGATTCCAGCAATATAAAAGCGATTATCTTTACTGCAAAGGGTAAGTACTTTTCCGCAGGGGTAAATTTATCAGGCACCATAAAACCCTTGCACCCGAAAAAGTTGCGCGAACTGATCTTGAAGCATAACCAACAACTATTTGAAACCTTCCTCTGTTGTACTAAGCCAATATTAGTGGCTCTGAATGGCCCTGCCATCGGCGCATCCGTGACTTCAGCAACACTATGCAATGGAATCATCGCATCCGACCAAGCTACTTTCTCTACGCCATTTGCTGCTTTGGGTATTCCACCTGAAGGTTGCTCCAGTGTTCATTTCGAACGATTGATAGGCAAAGAAAATGCCGAACGCATGCTAGGTGTGGAAGGCTGGAAACCAACAGCAGAGGAGGCGAAAGCAGTAGGCCTGATTCAGGAAGTCGTACCACAGGATCAGCTGATGAATGAAGCCGAACGTATTGCTAAGAGCTGGGTGGATAAAGGCGTGCAGCGTAGCTTTTTAGGGGGCAGCGAACTGGCGGAGCTGATGGAAGTAAATGCGCGTGAATCGGCAAATTTAGCTGATGCTTTTTTGAGCCCAGGCTTCATGAAAAACCAAGCACAGTTTCTTTGGGGTAAGAAGAAACGTGGCCCATCACTGATGTTTTTCTCCTTGTGGGCCCTAAGGCCGCTTTGGGGTCGACTGATGTAAACATGCGCCGGGCTACACCCAATGCTAATAAAAGGAAAACAGCATGAAAAAATATTTTGCCGCCATCATGATTGGATTTTTGTCGGGATGCCAACAAGTGGTAAACAATCACCCCTATTTAGGCATCAGTGAACGCAGTATATCTAGCCAGCACGATAGCTATAGTAAGCGGGGCCCATTTGATTTCACTGTATCAGAAAAGAGCATTGTTTCTTCGACGGGCTGTAAACTTTCGTATCAAGAATATACGCCCATAGGTACAACTCAATCTCAACCTCAACATGATATACTACCTATCGTGATGGTACTTCATGGACTTCACCGATCTGCAAAAAATATGACCGGTTACGGCGAACACCTAGCCAGCAAAGGGTTGAACACACTGGTTGTTAATGAGTGTTCAAAGGGTATTTGGTCCAAAAGATTTGAGCACAATCATGTTTCCTTCCTAGCCTTGTCTAAACATTTAGATAGGCCTATTATTTATGTCGGCTTTTCCGGTGGCGGCCTAGCAGCTTTCATTTCAGCCAGCAGTGATTCAAATGCCGTGGCTTTTCTTGGTCTAGATATGGGAGGCTGGAAAGATATTGGCTTGGAAGAAATGAAAAGCATTAAGATTCCAGTGGCTGGTATTTTTGGGCCTCCTAAGCTCTGCAATATCAAAGGCAGAGGTGCTTTCCTGATGTCCCAAAAAGAAAATGCCTATGTGCACTACCTACCAGACTCGAGGCATTGCCATTTTGAAAATCCTTACAGCCACTGGTGCCGATTCGCATGCGGAAAAGGTGAAATAAACAAAGACAGACACACATTGAAAAAAGAAATTATGAAACTGACTACTGCTTTTGTACTTTGGCAGTCAGGCGTGGATCCAAAAGGTCAAGCACTGTGGGCTAACGCACACCCTTTGAAGAGCGTGGACCGATAGCGCTCGATAAAGCGCCCGCTCTCGTGACCACCTAAGTGTCATTCTCACTTCTTACTGCTACAGTGACTGACTCATCCACACCAGGAAATATTTCGAAATAAATAGGTCTGCAACATACATAACAGTCTTCTATGTATTCTTGGCCTATATCAGAAGGGTCAACAAGAACAGTGCTACTTTCACCGCAATATGGGCATGAAATTTTTTCTTCTAGCATCACATTAGCCTTATCGCACGCTTGCTTTAATTGCACATTTGACTAAATGGGCTGGCTGACTCGAAATACATGTCCATCAAGGTGACGCAGATGACACTCTCTCACTCCCCAGGGCATATTTTCCGGGTTAAACACCACCTCAATCCCAGCATTTCTGGCTGTCTCATAAACTTCATCGACGCTATCCACCCAAATCGATATCCAAACACCTTGGTCTTTGCCCTCATCGCCATCGGGGCCAAAGGTCTGCGTATTATCGCCCTTCCCTCGCCCACCCTGACCATCCTTGCAAAGAAAAATCTCACATTCGCCTGAACCAACAGAACCAAAGCTTGGCGGGTCACCCCAATCCCATTTCTTTATCCACCCTAACTGCTTAAACCATTCGAACGTTTGGTTCAAGTCTGACACATTTAAGATAGGAGTCATCGCATTTACTTTCATGACATTAGCCTCGATTTGCCAAAAGAACGGAGTGGTGGCCGCAAGTCTCATCCTGCAAACAAATGTTAATTTGTTTGCATCCGAGTTCTTTTAAGATATCTTCATATTCACTAGAAACCAATATTATGCTCATGTATTTCATCTAGATTTCTCAGCAACCAAACATTTTCTTTGGCCTCACAAATTTGCTTGAGCCCTCCAGGTACTACTTCGCTGCTCAATTGCTTGATCAAATAGCCAGCGCCATAATAAGCCTTAATTTGGCTTTCTGTTATTGAAAAAGGCGGTCCATTCATCAGTGCTTGGTTATAATCTAAAGTGACCAGCAGCTGATTTGCATTGTTTGCGATATCAGCAAGGTGTTGAGCATACTGATCGCGCATATTCTCCGGCAGCGCCACCATCGCTGCCCTGTCATATAC
>JAYPYM010000014.1:7906-33408 GCA_038135915.1 Gammaproteobacteria bacterium | reverse complement strand
TGCAGCGCAGATAGCAAGGCGCTTTCATCTAGGGTTAGCAAACCTTGTTTTAGACTTGTGTGTAGAATTATTAAGAAATAACCTAGAACATGTAAGTTTTGAGAATATTTTGTTTTCGGGAGGTGTTTGGCAAAATACATTGCTTTTATCCCTAACGAGACGAGCTATTATGAAAAATCCGTTGGTTAGCCATATCAATTTTTGCCCGGCATTAGCGCTGCCGCCAGGCGATGCTTCGCTTGCATTAGGACAAGTGGTGGCCGCTGGTTTGGTACTTAATGAGCAGACACCAGGCGGCTGCACCAATTCAATGAAAAGAGAAAATACATGTGTTTAGGTGTGCTTGCCGAAGTGATCGAAATTGGCGAACGTGATGACGTATTGAAAGAGGGTAAAGTAGCGTTAAGTGGCGTAAAAAGGGATATTTATTTAGGCTTGGTGCCGGATGTATCCGTGGGTGATTTTGTATTGATTCACGCCGGAGTTGCGCTTAAGAGGTTAACTACAAGAGAAGCAACAGCAATTATCAATCAAATAGACGAAATGCAAACAAATTTTAGCCAAGGAGAATCTGAACCACTTTCGGATTAATATTGAATGTTAGCTGATTTAGCAGAAAAGTTTAGGGCTCGGGATTTAACACTTAATTTAGCGAAAAAAATAAAAGAGAAAACCTCTCGAACATGGACGCTAATGGAAGTCTGCGGTGGGCAAACTAACACGATTGTGCGCAATGGTATCGATCATTTAGTAGAAGGTGCAATAGAGCTTATTCATGGGCCTGGCTGTCCTGTTTGCGTTACCGCTAGTACCAGTATCGAACATGCAATACGTTTATCCATGCGACCAAATACGGTATTGTGTACATTTGGGGATATGCTAAGGGTGCCGAGTCGGGAAGGGAGTTTGTTAGATGCGAAAGCATTAGGTGGCCAGGTAAAGGTAGTCTATTCACCCTTGGATGCGGTCAAGTTCGCGCATAGGCATTCAGAATTGGAAGTTGTTCTTTTTGCAGTGGGATTTGAGACTACCGCGCCAGCTACTGCCTTGGCAGTACGATATGCGGATCAAATGAAGTTGTCCAATTTTTCTTTACTGGTGACCCATGTACTGGTACCACCAGCTCTTAAAGTGTTATTAGAAAGTGAAAACAATCAGGTCAATGCATTTTTGGCGGCAGGCCACGTTTGCACGGTGATGGGGGTGCAGGCATACCATGAAATAGCTCGTTTATATGAAGTGCCGATAGTGATCACCGGATTTGAACCAGTTGATTTATTACGAGGGATGCTAGCAACCGTTGTTCAATTAGAGCAGGGTGAATCAAAAGCCGAGAATCTTTATGAACGTAGCGTAGACCCAGAAGGGAACCTTGAAGCTCAATCACTTTTGTCTGACGTGTATGAACCTATCGATCGACATTGGCGAGGGTTAGGTCTGATCCCAATGAGTGGTCTGGGTTTAAGACCTAAGTATCACCGTTTTGACGCCGAAGCTAAATTTGATGCTGAACATGCTGTTGGTAAATTATCAAACAAGTGCCAAGACCAAGATAGCTGCCAAGCTGGCGCTGTGCTAACCGGATTGCAAAAACCTGAAGCTTGCCCTCATTTCGGTGGAGCCTGCACACCGGAAAGTCCATTGGGTGCGCCCATGGTTTCTGAGGAGGGTGCTTGCGCAGCTTATTTTAAATACCGTAGTTTAGGTTAAACCTTTTATTGGAGTCATCGGATGTCGGATATAGAAGATATTGTTCACGTAGCTTGTCCTTTACCACGCACATCTAGAGATTTTATTACATTGGCGCACGGCGGTGGTGGAAAGCTCTCCTCTCAGTTAATTAAAGAGTTGATAGCACCGATATTTGGTACAGCTTTAGCTCTGCATGACAGTGCTATACTAGCGGGTGATGCTTCAAATCTTGCTTTTACTACTGACTCCTATGTTGTACGCCCAAGATTTTTCCCTGGAGGTGATATAGGCTCTCTGGCTGTTTACGGCACGGCAAATGATCTCGCAGTTGTGGGCGCCAAGCCTTTGGCGCTGAGTTGTTCCTTGATTATTGAAGAAGGGTTTGCAATAGCGGAGTTAAAGTCAATATTAACATCTATGAAAGCGGCAGCTGATTTGGTAGGGGTTTCTATAGTCACTGGGGATACCAAGGTTGTAGAGCGTGGCAGTGGAGACGGGTTATATATCAATACTTCAGGGGTTGGGCAACTAGTTTCGGCGTTAAAATTAGAGCCCAGACAGATTCAAGTTGGCGATCAATTGATTGTGAGTGGTGATCTGGGTAGGCATGGAGCATGTATCTTATCGGCCCGGCATGAATTGGATACAGTGCTAGAAAGTGATTGCGGTTATGTAGGCGAATCGATACAAAACCTGATGAAAAACTCGCTGAACTTACATTGCCTGCGAGATTTAACACGAGGTGGCTTGGTGAGTGCGCTGATGGAATTGTCTGAAGCTAGCCAGTTAAGTTTTCGTTTATTAGAGAATGCTATTCCAGTGAATGATGAAGTATCTGCTATTTGTCAATTGCTCGGATTGGAAGGCATGCATCTGGCCAATGAAGGTCGGTATGTTATTTTTTCGCCTGCATCGGAAACAGATAAAATACTATCCATGCTAAGGTCTTATCCAGGTGGTGAGTCTGCCGCTTGTATCGGGGAAGTGGTACCAAAATCAAATTTTTCAATCACGCTCGTTACGCCTTATGGTACAGAGCGAATTGTTACTCAGACATTGGGTGAGCAACTGCCTAGAATTTGTTGAATCTAAGATGTAATTGGCGCTATCTAACTGGCGGACGAATAATTGAGTTTGCTAAAGCAATGGCTTCTTGTTTCAAGGCTTTCGCTGCATCGTTATTCTTATTAAGCTTTTCAAATTCGGGAGTTTTATCTAGTGCGTGGCGGGCTTTATCATTCTTAACCTTATTGTAATCACCAGAGATGTCTAGTTCCAGATTTGAAATTCTGGACTCTAGTTTGGTAAGTGTGCCTGAGTCAATTTTACCAGACTCCCTTAGATGCACTAAAATTTTTCTAGCATGTTGCAAATCTCGTTTCGCTTGATTATAAGTTTGGGTAACCAATGATTTTGCCGTGTGCAGCTTCAAGCTTTTAGCTGCCCAGGCTCCAACTCTGTTGGTTAAAGCTTGAACTCCAAATCCTATCTTCTTTAGGTGTTGTTGGCGAATTTTTCTATTTTCGGTGCTTTTTAAATCTTTTATATTCTTGTCTGACGAAATCCTTGTTGATTGCAATTCAGCTTCTTGTTCGGTAAGTTGCCCGAGTTTCACTGAAGAATCTCCTGTTTCCGCATATTTTCTTTTCAGGAGTTCAAATGCGTGGTCATGTATTTCTCTGGCTCTTTCTAGATTATCTTTCGGCGATCTCTCATTCCCATCAAATTTAGCTATTAGGTCATTTGCAGCACCATCCAGATACTCAAGTTCTCCTTTATACTCATCGTGCGAACCAATTAAGGTTTTCAGCTCTTTAATTTTGTCCAATGCTGACCCCAGCTCTTCCTTTGCTTGCGTATTACGCCTGCTATCTTTTACTGACTTTAGAGCTGATGATAATCTTGCAGTTTCATTTCTGGCATTTTCAGCATTTGTACTATGACCATCCGCTATCTTTGTTAATCTTACTTCATTGTCTCTCAGTTGGGGTAAAGCTGTTGCTTTTAAGCTTCTCAAGTTATCAGTTAGTCGGGAGCGAAACAACGCAAATGAGTTACCACTAGTTAGAGATTTAAGTTGTTTTAATGGGTCAGCTTTTGTAGTTGATGGCTTAAAATGATAGTGATTGCTTTTACCAAAGCCTAAAATTTTTGGCATAAATCAAACCGTGTTCAGGTTTATTAAGAGTAGTTGTCATTTGCTTACTGAAGGTATACTAGCATTAACTATACTTAGATATCTGTTGTAACTATTTAATTCAAAGGTAACAGAATGCTTCTGGTTCGGAATAATTTTCTCTTTCTTGCAATTGGGGTGCCCTTTTTTGATTCGCGCTATTGGCTTGCAAGCTGAGAATATTTCCAAGGGCCTTCTTATACACCCCTACTATACTAGATTTATAAGTTTGTATTGACGTGCGAGAATCACTTTGCGTCCAACGTTTTCCTATACAATTTTTGGTGCTTTATTTGGATGTTTATTTCCGATTGGTGCTACCATAATCGATGCTGTATTCCAACAGCGATCGGTCTCAATAGCCAATTTGGCTTTATCTCAACATCAGCAACCACTATTGTGGATTATTGACACTGCACCTTTTTTTCTTGGACTGTTTGCTTATTTAGCCGGAAAACGTCAATTGCATATCGAAGAGTCAAATAAGTTTTTGGAAGCTAGAGTTGAGGAGCGTACGCTTGAGTTAGAAGGTGCCAAAAATGAGGCTGAGAGTGCCAATCGTTCTAAAAGTGAGTTTCTTGCAAATATGAGTCACGAGCTGCGTACACCATTAAATGGCATCATCGGGTTAACCCAGTTAGTACTAGATACTGAGCTTAACGATGAGCAGCGCAATTATCTTAATATGGTGCGATCTTCCTCGAATACTTTGTTAGAGCTGATCAACGATATTCTTGATATCTCGAAGGTTGAGGCCGGCAAGCTTTCAATAGAAGAAACACCATTTTGCCTATCCGAGCTGTTGAATGATATCGTAGAGGTTTATAGGTTCCTAGCCGAAGATAAAGGATTGACATTAGATTACAGTTTGCCTGAAGGAATACCCCGCTACCTGCTTGGTGATCCGCTTCGAATCCGTCAGGTATTTGTAAATTTGCTATCAAACGCAATCAAGTTTACCCCTGCAGGTCAGATAGCGATTCGTGTCAAATATGAAACAATAAACCGCGATCGAGTCATGTTGCTGTGTGAGGTAGAGGACACCGGTATTGGTATTCCGACTGAAAGCCAGGATATCATTTTCTCCGCTTTTACACAGGCTGATGCGTCCACGAGTCGATACTTCGGTGGTTCCGGACTCGGCCTTAGTATATCCGCAAAATTAGTGCAGATGATGGGTGGAAAGATTTCGTTAAAAAGTGAGGAGCAGGTTGGTAGCACTTTCTACTTCAATTTAGAACTGTCTACCGCCTCGGAAGAAAAAGTAAGCAAGCATGCTGAAAGAATAGATAATTTAAAGCATCAGTCCGTGCAGTCTTTACGAGTATTAGTGGCGGAAGATAATCAGGTAAACCAGCTGGTGATTATATCGATGCTTAGAAAGTTGGGTTGCAAAACTGAGATCGTAGAAAATGGAACGGAAGTATTAGCGAAGTTAGAAAAAGATGAGATGTTTGATTTGGTGTTAATGGATATACAAATGCCGGTTTTGGACGGCTTACAAACCACTGTTAAAATTCGTTCCCTAGAGCGGGAGTCAAATAAACACCTTCCCATTATCGCATTAACCGCCCATGCACTCAAAGAAGATGTGCAACGTTTTATGGACGCTGGATTAGATGGATATTTGAGTAAACCGATTTCTAGAGAAAAGCTGGTGGCAGAAATTGAACGAGTAATGGAATCACATCAAGGCTTGCATACTTTCAAGAAAAAAGCGTAACGAATTTTTAGCGTTCATATTACTACAAACCATCCTATTCAGCCATCCATCCATCCATCCAGCCAGGTGAAAAGTTGTAATTAACAGGATGTCTAGATTTAGTTGTATGTTAATTCCAAAAAAAGCAATAAGTGACAAATTTTAGTAATAGGGAAATGGTTTTAAATAGTTACATGTTCACAAACACTATACAAAAGTCGACTAGGATTGATTAATAATTCTCAAGCAATCTACTTTGAAAGACAAATAGAAGTAACTGATTAAGATTAAATTACAATAGTGAAGCTATTTAAACCAATATATCATCTGGCACAAAAAATGCCTTTCTAGAATAATAGTATTCAGCAAGTTTTGATACCGAATTCCCCTATTTTATAGAAGGTTCTGGGTGTAGTTTATGACGTTTAATAAAAGATATCTGAAGTTATATAGTATACTCCTGGTTTTTGTGTTCTTCGGATGTGGTGGTTCAGGTGAAGAAAATTCTAGTTACAGTGAGCATATGGATGAGCCAGTCGACGACATCCCAGACGTTGTCTCAGTTACACAGAACCAAACGGCCGGGGGGGATGTTACGACGTCCATTATCGATCAGTCGATATCTGTGGTAGATTCTGATAATAATATAGTTGATCAAGGGTCGCCTTCAATAAACGAACTGATTGGCGTATATGTTGACCCATACATATCTGCTGATCGGGAAGTCTATTTTGTGTTTACCGAAAACGGAATACTTAACTATTACCTTTATCCCTCTTATACCGCTGTTGGAACAGAGAACTGTTACACGCGTGTTCAAATTCTGCCTGCTCCTGGTTTTTCAGTTATTAGTGTTAATAGTAGAGATGGGAGTTTAATCTGGAATGCAGACAGCTATCCTAAGTCCTCCCTCTTGGAATCAGACTTTACGCCCCTCTGTGCTGTATATGATATAGACATAGATAAAATAGATGTTGTTCAATGGTGGTAATGGTTGGTTAGGCATCTAGGTGTACCTATGATTTTCTGGTTTCTAATGACTGACTAAGTAACCTGTACCTTCATTAAAATTTCTTTAGGATACTGAGCATCCAATTTCTAGGTTGAGTATAAGGACTGTGTCTGTAATAATGATTTGGTTAAAGCATCTATAGATGCAAGAATTTTTTTCACTTGTTAGTTTAATTGGTAGTAATTATGCAATCACAAGGCCTAAAAAAAACGCTAAAACATTTAAACTTATCTGATTTATCTTCTCATTCGCCTGAACATATCGGTAGCCAAAAGCAAGAGGAAGAAACTACATTAGCCCGGACTGATGCTGTTCGAATGGGCGGCTCTGCCTTTGCATCGCTCAGTGGTGACTCGCCTAAGCAAAACCTGTCCAGCCATTCAGATTTGGGCTCGCTGAGTACTATCTTAGAAGTAGACCCAGGGGAGATAGGCGGCAATGTAGATTTGCATGCTGCTTATAGGGTTATTACTACATGTAAAGACCTCCTGGCAGATTCGGCTCTGCATCCGCAGGTGCAAAATAAGAATGAGGTTCACAAAGCTATATCAACCTTTATAACTGCGTTTAAAAAAGAGCTGGTTTCTATTCAAAAAGAATTTAAGGAAAACAAAAATTCCGGCTCTGAGTTTGAGGTAATGCCTAATGATGATCCTATCCTGAAAAGGCTTGGTGAGTTGCATAGAATGCTTGTACATGTGAAGGGGTCCCCATTTACAGATCAAAATCAAATGGACGAAATGATGAAATGTGTAGATGCTGTAAAGAAATTGTCTGCTTCCGTTCGTAACGAAGCTGTCAAGCATGCTTTAAAGCATGTTTATGAAATTGCTGAAAAAGCACCTTCTCTACTTGCAAACGAGGGTGCATCGACTTATTTTACAGAGGATGCAGTTGAAGGCGTATTGTCGGATGATGACTACGATCAGCTATGTTTAAACGTTAAACGCTATGAGGCGCTGGTGGCTGACGGTGCCACTCCACCTGATGCTGAAGCTATTTCAAAGTTTACAGCCAATACATCGGATCATATGGCGTATGCCGTCGATCAAGAAGACGTGTCAGAAGGAGAGGATGGATTGTTTTTCACTCAGATAGACTCTGGAGTAAGCTTTAGCGTATCGTCTGCCGAGCAAATAGTGCATAAAGCAAAAATAATTTTAGGCTCAATTCTTACTGATGCCGATGATGGGTCACCGAAATGGTTCTACGCAGGTCTTCGCCCCTGATGATGTTTAAAGAATACGAAATCCGAAGGCCTTGGTTTATTAAGAGAGTATGGGTGTCATATGAAATACTTAGCTTTTTAAATTCTAACGTCTTCACTAACATAATAAGGCGCTCCTCCAGGTTGCGCCTTATCCGAAGAATAGAGATGGTTTTTATTATTTAATAGCGAGTATTTCGTAGTTGTTGACGTTGGCGACAACACCTTCATTCCACCCCTTTTCAACAAGCGCTGATGACTTTTCTTTCAACAGATTCGCTACCTTCCCAGCGAAGTGAGCTTCTCGGCCAGAGTTATCTGCAAAGACATCAAATATGGCAAAGTTGTTTTCATCTAATCGCAAAGCAACCCAATAAAGTGTTTTCGGTTCAGTTTTTGTTACGATTTGGCCGGCAGCGGTGAGTAGATCTGCAAGATCATTGCCTTTCCCTTGAATGGCTTTGAGCTCTATGTAAGTGGCTGTGGTCGCTGTGTAGAGTTCAGTGGGTGCTTTTGAAGATAGAACCGTCGAATTTTTAATATTAGAGACTACGCCTTTCTCCCAGCCACCTTCGATTAATTGTTCGGAGTTAGTCTGCAAGGCGTCGGCCACCTCTCCGGTAAAGTGGGCCTCTTGCGCCTCTTTGTTCGCAAAGATATCGAAAATAGCTAAAGTGGCATCATTCTGCAAAGCAAACCATAGCTCAGTACCCGGTTCGGTTTGTTTAACAATCGTAGCTGCATCCTTCAGGAATGTAGCTAGGTTTTGAGTTTGTTGTTTCGCTGAGTTCATTTCGATGTAGCTTGCTTTGTTGCTCATTGTTGTATGCTCCTGTGCGTTATTTGAAGTTGCTGTCATCATGGTTGATAGAGTTTTAATAATCTGTCTATTCATAGATTTCTCCTATATAATAACTGGATTGTGGTTTCGATAGTCTTGATGCTTAACAGCATATAACTTATTATATTGCTGCTTTTTTTGATTTTTAAGTATTTTATTTTTATATTTTAATAGGTTTTATCTATATAAAAAGGAGTGGCGTTAATGGAAATGAATCAGGTTCGCTATTTTCTATCCGTATGCGAGCATCGTAACTTTACCCATGCAGCACATTCGTCTCATGTTTCACAGCCTTCATTAACTGCAGCGATTAAAAAGCTGGAAGAGGAGCTCGGTGGGACGCTGTTTTTGAGAAACCGCGCGGGATGCCAGATGACGCCCCTAGGAGTACTTGTAAAGCCATATTTCGAAAATATACAAAGATGTGTACGCGAAGCAAAGGCAGAAGCCGTGCGCCATGTTCGTTTAGATCGTGTGCCGATAAAAATTGGTGTTGGGGAAACTGTGGGCCAAAGTAAACTGTCTACTGCAATTGAGCGTTATCGTCTAAACCAGCCTGAAGCTGATATAGAGCTCATTGTTAACTCTCAAGAAGCATTATTGGAAGGGCTGCGATCAGGAATCATGGACATTGCAATCACCCCAATTGATGCCAGCGCTGAACTCTATCGTATCGATACACTTTATAGAGAAGAATACAGGGTTGTGGTTGCTCATGATCATGCCTTGAGCGAATGTACAGCCGTTCCACTCAGTGTGTTAGCCGCTCACACAATGTTAGATCGCCCCAACTGTGAAATGCGAGATAAACTTCAGAAGGCTTGTGCTGTTCAGGGGTATAGCATATATGCAGCCTACCGTTCAAACCGCGTGGATTGGCTTTTAGAGCTTGCCAGAAAAAGTACTGGAGCTGTGATTTTACCAGTTACTGCTATTCCAGATGATTCAGGTCTTGTTTCGTTGCCGATAGAAGGGTTTAATTTAGAACGAACAATCATCGCGCTAAGGTATCGGCATCAACCCTCTCGTCCTGAATTAGATCATTTGTTGAGGGAAGTGATGTGTTGTTAACGATTATCCATGAGGTAAATACAGCTAAATCAAATTTTTTTAAACAGGTTATTGCTTTTGTCGAATCGGTTTCCTGATACTCAGGGTTGTGAATTGAGCAGGTTTTAGCCCGGTACCTACGTTCATCTGTTGCCATTCTAGGCGGGTTTTTGTCCCGGTTAACTTGGTTGTCATGACCATATCTGTTGGCCGCCATCGATTGTCTTTAACTTTTTTAAATTGGTTGATATTAAGCTGTTTGATACGCTTGCCTTGATGATTAAAAAAGTGTATTTGATGAATGCGAAAGTGTTCATCTATTGAAATGATACGCTTAGCATAAGCTGAATCTAAAGCTTCTTCTTTTAGTGGCACTTGAATCAGCTGATATATGCTGTTGTCCGAGCTTGGTGTTGCATCTGTTTGGGCATCTTGAGAATTAAGGTGTGAATATCGAAACCTATTTAAATCAAGTGGAGCTAAATCTTCATAGGTAAAGTCGCTACCCATAAAAGGACTGTGGCGTGTGTTGTTGGTTATTTTTTTTAATCGTTTTAGTGCAGGTAGATATAACCATTGGTCATCGGTGCGCTTTGAGTGGCGGTGTGTTAAGAGTGCAACGCCTTTTTGGTCTGCCGGTGATAAGAACGTGATAACGCTTTTATCATGCCTGTCTGGTGATGCATCTTCAAGTACCCGTATATTTAGTGCTCGTTTGTATTGCCGTGATTTGTTGTCCGAAATCGTCATGATTAGGTTTGCCTGCAGATCCTGGAAGCCACGGCTACGCTGATCCACGATATCGATAATTTCTTCGGCGCTTAGCTTCTGGGAATTATTTACCTGTGCTTTAGCTGTGCCATGGCAAACAATTAGTATCAGCAAAGATAGTATACCCACTGTAGTAGAATAGGTCCGTGACGATCTAATAGGGTGGGATGAGGCCATAATTTCGCCTTTTTTAATTAGGGCTAAAAATATCTGATTGTTAACGTCTAAATTCAATATCAGTGTTCAGTAATGTTGGCCGTAGTGAAGGTGAAGATCCATCGTTTGTTCCAGTCAGGTCACCGAAGTAAAGTTTGCCACTTTGGAGTGCAAAGATGTTATATTCCCCAAAGCTACCGGGAAGTGGCGGCAAGCCGCTTGACTCTTCTACGATTAAGTTTACTTCATAAGCCTCTCCGTCAGGCGTTAACAGGGTATCCCCAACCACAAAACGTCCTTTTAGATTCGCTCTCGGTAAAAATATGACGGGGTTCTCACACTTGTCATCTAGGTAAGCAGTGCCTTCTGCTGTATAAGTATCGTTAAATAACTCAATGGTGGTTCTGATATATGCTTTGTTGATTAGAGGGTTATCATCAATTAGGAATTCAGAGCAGGGGTTAACCCAGAGGCCACGCACTTCATGGTAGATCGCAGCCAGTGATCGATCGATTGAGTCATCGTCTCCACCGCCTCCACCGCCACAACCGAGGATACTAAAGCCGAGCAAAACAAGTATAAGTGTTTGTTTGTACATATTGTTTCCTCTAATGAGCTAGTTGGAACAAAAACTAGTTTTCAGGTGTATCAAAAAGACATCTTTCAGCGTGTGCAATCAAGAACGAGTTCTTTTTATATCGAAATAAAACGGGCTGTTTATTAATATTGTTAAATGTTAGGCTTCTAATTCCTGACTCAGAGATTCTATCAGGTAAAAGGCATTTTATACAAACAAGGACCACTTATAAAAATCAAATAGGTCATTAAGAATAAATGAACAATGATAGGGGTATATATGAAGAATATTGCAGCTGTAGCATCGCAGAGTATGTCTAAAAAAAAATTATTGCTGATTCAGCCTATGTTTTTCAGCCCCAAATTAGACCGGAATAACAGAACTTTAATGCCGTTAGGTTTGGCCTATATAGCGGCATATACGCCAGAGCATTGGGATGTAACCATCATTGACGAACAAGTTGAGAAAATGCGTTTCGAGGACGCTGACTTGGTAGGCTTAACCACTACCACTGGTAATATTAACCGAGCTTATGAAATTGCGGCTTATTATAGGAAATTGGGTATCCCTGTTGTTTTAGGTGGAGTACATGTGAGTATGGTGCCTGACGAGGCCGAGCCTTATTGTGACGCTATCGTGATTGGAGATGCTGAGGGCGTTTGGGAGGATGTGATTAAGGATGTTGAGCAGGGACAAATAAAAAAACGTTATCAATCTTTTACTACAAATATTGAAGGGTTAAAGCTTCCAAGAACAGATCTTTGTAAGGGAAAGTATCTACTAGGCTCTATTTCAACTAGTCGGGGTTGTCCATTACGTTGTACTTTTTGTGCGATTCATAATTTTTACGAGCAACAGTATCATTTACGCCCGGTAGAGGAGGTGATTGAGGAGTTAAAAACAATAGATTATAAAGTATTGTTTTTTACTGACGGGAATCTGTTTGGCTACAATAAAAAAGCCAGAGACCGATTTGTTGAATTGTGTCGGCGAATGATTGAAGAAAAGAAAAAGGGCACCATTACATTTAAACATTGGGTTGGCTATGTTACAGCAAATATGCTTGACGATGAAGAAGCCCTAACATTAGCGGCTGCTTCTGGATGCAAATCTATTCTAGTTGGCTTTGAAAGTGTTAATCCTTCTTCATTAAAAGAAATGAAGAAGGCATCTAATATTAAACGTGCAAACCGATATGACGAGTTAATAGCAAATGCTAAACGCCACGGTATCATGGTAACCGCCGAAATAGTACTTGGCTTCGATAGCGATGATGAAAAAACAGTGAAGTTGACGAGAAAGTTTATTGAAGAGAGTGGAATTGACGTATTAAGACTACAGATATTACAACCTATTCCTGGTACTGAGACTTTTGATCAGTTATACAAAGAAAATAGACTGTATTTTTATAAAGCACCTGATGATTGGAATATCTTAGCGGAACACTTTGTATTGGGTATAAATTTTGAATTAAACCAACTAGACCCATATTTCTTAAAAAAAGAAGTCGTAGATATGGGAAGATCTTTTTATTCTTTACCAAAGATTATTAAAAGATCGATCAAAGCTTTTTTTGTTTATAAAAACCTGCCATTTGTGCTTTATTTTATTGTTCTTTCAATAAAATCTAGGCGTACATATCAGAATTATGAAGTGTCAGAAAAATTAGTGAGAGAAGAGATTGAAACTGGTAGAGCGAGGCTGAAAGCTCGCTTGGGGAACAGGCTACCAGTTGTTGAGACGATAGGTTAAGGCTTGTTTTGATATTGTGGTTAATTAATCACTGCTTCTAAGTTTCGCCAACAGTATTATCATTTCTACGTAGAGCCAAATTAGTGTAACTAGGAGGCCGAAAGCGGCGTACCATTCCATGTATTTTGGTAACCCTGCTTCCGAACCTTTTTCAATGAAATCAAAATCTAAAATTAAATTTAGTGCAGCAATTCCAGTAACAAAAAGTGAAAAGGCTATGCCTATGGGGCTGCTTTCGTGAATAAAAGGAATCTCCAGGCCAAACAGCTCTAGGATATAGGATACAAGGTAAATTAAGCATATGCCCACAGTGGCACTCACTACAACCGCAGTAAAGCGTTCAGTGGCTTTAATTAAACCAGTTCGATAGGCCAAAAGCATGCCGGTAAATGTGGCAAGTGTACAACCGATACCTTGCGCAACAATCCCGGGGTATTGGTATTCTAAATAAGATGAAAAAATGCCAATTGTTGCCCCTTCATGTAATGCATAAATAGGAGAAAGCATTGGTGCAGCTGTTGGAATAAAGCATATCACCAGGCAAAGAATTAAAGTTGTGAAAATAAGCCCATAGTAAATCAAACAAAGGGAGTTTTCAGATGAGAATGGATTCAGATTCTGATCAAAACCAGACCATACCCAAGCAGCCGAAAAAATAGTGATTGCGACTAAGAATAAAGATTTATGAATCGAGCCATCAACAGTCATTTGATTATTGATATTTTTCGTGGTTTGGATGGTGTCAAATAAGCGATCACCTAATACTGGGTTTGATGAACTCATAAAAAGGTACTCCAAAATTGCTATGTTATTTCGCATTGCGTCTTAGCGAGAAGACATAATATGTCAACTTCTAATAGTGTACGGGTGGCGACATATTATGTCTAGTCGGCGTTGGTTTGGTTTGTTAAGAGATATGTAACGGAGGCGCTGTTTTGAATTTTAAAATACCTAGTCTAGCTGTTTTGGTATGCGGGTGATAATAACATTAGCTCAAATTGCTAATAACGATTTTTACGACAATTAGCATGCTGACGAGAAGGCAAACAAGAATAATAATCCCAGTGATTAGAAAATCGCTCGCATTCCCTTGTTTAAAATCGCGCTCTCTATTTTTATTTGACTGAATACCAAATAATGCTGCTAAGCCGCTTAGGAACGAATTTTTTAGACCAGTGCCTTTATTGGCATCCTGATCAACTCCTTGCTCATTGCCTTTTTGTTGGTTTTCATTTTCTGCCATCTGTCATTACCTGGTACATAAAACCCATTTTTATTTGGGTTTATTCTATGGGTCGTAATTTAAATTAGGCGACAGTAATCGCTCAATTTCCTCTAAGTTAGCGCATTTGCGTTTCGCATAGTCTTCTACTTGGTCACTACTGATCTTGCCTAGCCCAAAATATTTAGACTCTGGATGCGAAAGATACCAGCCACTTACAGATGCGGCGGGATACATAGCGAGATGTTCAGTTAAGCTGACGCCTACTTTCTTATCTGCCTCTAACAATTCAAATAGCTTAAGCTTTTCGCTATGCTCAGGGCAAGCAGGGTAGCCTGGCGCTGGCCGTATCCCTTGGTAGGATTCTTTAATGAGCATTTCGTTATTTAAGTCTTCTTTTGCTGCATATCCCCAAAACTCTTTGCGAACCCGCTCATGAAGGTATTCTGCAGCTGCCTCTGCAAATCGGTCTGCGAGCGCCTTAATCATAATTGATTGATAATCATCATGAGATGTTTCAAAGGCCTTTGCTCGTTCCTCACAGCCGTGGCCTGCAGTTACCACAAACCCGCCAATGAAATCAGATTTTCCAGAATATTTTTTTTAAACTAATTAAGATATTCAAAGGTTTTGCTTGACCTTTTATTGCTTCGATTGTTGGCGTAAGTGGCAAAGTCGGTGTTTTTCATTGCCAGCTAGAATTTCAATGTCGTCATCTTCAACCTGACTAGCCGGCCAGATGCTGAAAACAGCCTTAGCGGATAGCCACTTTTCTTTTATAATCTGATCAAGCATTTGCTGAGCATCTTTATATAAGTTTTTAGCCGCTGTACCAATGACCTCATCTTCAAAAATGCGAGGATATTTTCCTGCTAGCTCCCAGGTAATAAAGAAAGGTGTCCAGTCGATGTAGTCTCTTAGGACCCTTAAGTCGAGGTCCATTACCATAGGTTGGTCGATGATGCTTGGCTTTGGTGGTTGGTAATGCATCCAATCTATTCTAATTTTATTTTTACGCGCGTCTTCTAAACTCAAGTATTCTTTTTTACTTTGACGTGCACTGTGCCGTGTACGGACTTCATGATATTCGGCTCGAACTTCCTCAACAAAGGCTTTCTTTCGTTCTTCGCTGAGTAATTTGGATGCAACCCCAACACTTCTAGACGCATCTGTTACATAGAGCGTAGCATCACGCTTATAAGCTGGTTCTATTTTAACTGCAGTGTGGGCTTTGGAGGTGGTTGCGCCACCAATGAGTAAGGGGATAGAAAACCCCTGTCTTTCCATTTCGCTGGCAACAAACACCATTTCATCCAATGACGGGGTAATCAGTCCGCTGAGCCCTATCATATCAACATTCTCTTCTTTGGCTATGGAGAGAATTTTCTCGCAGGGTACCATAACGCCTAAGTCAATGACTTCGTAGTTGTTACATTGGAGGACAACGGCGACAATATTTTTACCAATATCGTGTACATCTCCCTTAACAGTAGCGATCAATATTTTTCCTTTGCTTGAGTTGCTGCTGCTTGAACTTTTCTCCGCTTCAATATAAGGAATTAAGTGTGCTACAGCTTGTTTCATTACCCTCGCACTTTTCACCACCTGTGGTAGGAACATCTTTCCTTCACCAAAAAGATCGCCTACTATGTTCATGCCATCCATCAACGGGCCTTCAATGACCTCGATCGGATGACTGGCTTGTTGGCGGGCTTCTTCTGTGTCTTCTATGATGTGCTGGGTGATACCTTTTACTAACGCGTGGGATAGTCTTTCTGTGACTGTTCCTTCTCTCCAGGCTTCTGCTTTTTCTTCAGTTGCAGCGTCAGTGACTAGGAACTTCTCAGCAATTTCTAATAAGCGTTCACCAGCTTCTTCATTTGCGTTTAAGATGACGTCTTCAACACGGTTTCTCAATTCAACTGGAATTTCTTCATAAATCTCTAGTTGTCCGGCATTGACGATACCCATGTTTAGACCAGCTTTTATGGCGTGATATAAAAATACTGAATGTATCGCTTCCCGAACCTTGTTATTGCCTCTAAAAGAAAATGATACATTACTAACGCCGCCGGATATATTGGCAAGGGGTAAGTTTTTCTTAATATACTCGCAGCTCTGAATAAAATCCAAAGCGTAACGGTTATGCGCTTCAATCCCAGTTGCTACTGCGAATATATTTGGGTCAAAAATAATGTCTTCTGGTGGGAAACCAACGCTTGTCAATAATTCATAAGAGCGTTTACATATTTCATTTTTCCGTTCAAATGTGTCTGCTTGTCCTTTCTCATCAAATGCCATGACCACTACTGCGGCGCCGTATGCCATGCATAACGAGACCTTTTCTAAAAAGTCTTCTTCACCTTCTTTTAAACTAATAGAATTTATTATGGACTTACCTTGCGTGCAGCGTAGCCCCGCCTCTAATACACTCCATTTTGATGAGTCAATCATGACAGGTACGCGAGCAATTTCAGGTTCTGATGCAATCAGGTTTAAAAAATGGGTCATGGCTTGCTCAGAATCTAGCATGCCCTCATCCATGTTAATGTCAATAATCTGGGCGCCTGCCTCTACTTGTTGAAGGGCTACGGAGAGGGCTTCGTCAAACTTATCTTCCTTTATTAGGCGTGCAAATCGTTTTGATCCAGTGACATTGGTGCGTTCGCCAACATTAGCGAAGCTAATGGTGTCGTCTAACTTGAACGGCTCGAGACCACTTAGTCTTAACATTGGCTTGATGCTTGGCCGTTTTCGAGGCTTGTGCTTTGATACCGCTTCTGAGATGGCTGTGATATGTGCGGGTGTGGTGCCGCAACAACCGCCAATAATATTGAGTAAGCCTGAAGCGGCGAATTCTTCAATAATGGTTGCCATTTGTTCGGGTGTTTCGTCGTAGCCACCAAACTCATTTGGTAAGCCTGCATTTGGATGTGCGCTCGTGAATACGTTTGCACACTTGGATAGTTCAACCATGTGTGGTCTGAGTTCTTTTGCGCCAAGTGCACAATTTAATCCGACTGAAATAGGTTTTGAATGCGCAATCGAATTCCAGAATGCTTCAGGTGTCTGACCAGAGAGCAGCCGACCACTTGCATCTGTGATGGTGCCAGATATCATGATTGGTTTAGAAGTATTGTTGTCCTTAAAATATTTCTGTATAGCAAATAAGGCTGCTTTTGCATTTAAGGTGTCGAAGACGGTTTCTACTAAGAGTATGTCTGAGCCTCCGGTAACTAACCCGTGTGTTGCCTCATAATAGTTATCTAGCAGCTCTTGGAAACTAATGTTTCTGAACGCGGGATCATTCACATCGGGTGATAGCGAGCATGTTCTGCTCGTCGGGCCGAGTACGCCAGCAACGAATCTAGGTTTCTCGTTGGATTGGTATTGATTACATGCAGCTTTTGCCAATTGCGCTGCAGCGAGGTTTATATCATAAGTGGCGGATTCAGTTTTGTATTCTGCCTGAGATACCTGAGTCCCGTTAAAGGTATTGGTTTCTATAATATCTGCGCCAGCATCCAGATAAGCCTCATGTATTTCCTGGATGATGTTGGGCTGGGTAAGACAAAGTATGTCATTATTGCCTTTTAATTCAACTTGGTGGTCTGCAAACTGCTGACCACGGTAGTCTTCCTCACCCAACTTGTAACTTTGTATCATGGTACCCATGGCACCGTCTAAAATTAGAATTCGTTCCTTTAAAAGCTCTGCTATCTTTGCTTGCATTGATTAATCCCGCTTTTGCTTACTAAATTATGCTTACTTAACTTTCATGCCCGCTTTAACTTTAGATTCATTATCTTTATGTGAATTAGGCTCTGGCGATAGTAACCAAATATCTTCCCCGCCAGGTCCGGCTGCCAAGAGCATACCTTCCGATAAGCCAAATTTCATCTTTCGTGGTGCTAGATTAGCGACCACAAGCGTATGTTTGCCTACTAATTGATCTGGTGAGTAGGCGCTTTTTATGCCGGCAAAAATTTGCCGATTTTCGTCCCCGACATCAACCTTTAATTTCAGCAACTTGTCGGCACCTTCTACAGCCTCTGCTGAAATGATCTTTCCTATTCGTAAGTCAATTTTTTGCAAGTCTTGGATATTGATTTCACCAAGGGGTTCAGCGGTGACGTTGTTTTTTTTGCTTTGCTTTTCTTTTTTGCTTTTCGTTTTAGACGATGCTTCGTTACCCTTGCTTTGAAAGTCAGCTTTCGAATCGTCAACCATTGCCTCAATCTGCTTTTTTTCAATGCGGCGCATCAGTGGTTCGTAGGGTTTTATTTGCGTGTTGAGTAATGGGCTATGAGCGCAAGTGAGTCCCCAAGATTTTTCAGGCAGATTTAAAAAATCTGCTACCTTGCAGGATGTTACAGGTAAGATGGGCGATAAATAGTTTGTGATCAGCCTAAACAAGTTGATGCCTAGGGTACAGACTTGGTGCGCTTGCGCTTTTGTTTCATCAGCCTTAATGGTTAACCATGGTTTCTCAGCATCAATGAATTGATTGGCTTTGTCTGCTATCTGCATTATTTTGCGAGTAGCACGAGAAAACTCTCTTGCCCTATAATCTTCAAAAATGCCGAGCCCTTCTTCGTAGCATGATTGATAAAGCGTGAGGCCTGAGTCCGTCATTTCAGCAGCTAACTTTCCGTTAAAATCATTTTGAATAAAACGGGCGCAGCGGCTTGCGATGTTAATGTATTTGTTAATGAGGTCCGTGTTTACCCGTTGCATGAAGTCCTCTAGATTGAGATCAAGGTCTTCCACGCTTGCGTTTAGCTTGGATGCAAAATAATATCTTAGATATTCAGGGTCTAAATGGTTGAGATAGGTTCGAGCGTTAATGAAGGTACCTCGGGATTTAGACATTTTTTGTCCATTAATTGTGAGGAACCCGTGAGCAAAAATTGCAGTTGGTTGCCTGAAGTTTGCGCCCTTCAACATGGCAGGCCAAAATAGTCCATGGAAGTTAATAATATCCTTGCCGATAAAATGATAAACCTTAGCAGTGGAGTTAGGTTTCCAATACTCGTCAAATTTTTCTGGAGCACCTGTTTCATCACAATGGGCTTTAAAGCTAGCTATGTATCCAATAGGGGCATCTAGCCAAACATAAAAGTACTTGCCCGGATAATTCGGAATCTCGAAGCCAAAGTAGGGTGATTCTCTAGAGATATCCCATGGTTTTAATCCAGTTTCAAACCATTCTTTGAGTTTGTTCGCAACTTCCTCTTGTAGGCTGTTACTGTCTAACCAAGCACCCAAAGACTCCTCAAATTTTGGCAGGTCAAAAAATAGCTGCAGGTTAGATTTTTCTTCGGGTTTTGCGCCGGAAAACACTGATATAGGGTCAATCAGTGCTTTTGCTTCGTAAGTTGCACCACAAACCTCACAGTTGTCTCCATATTGCTCTTTAGCCTGGCACTTGGGGCATGTGCCTTTGACAAAACGGTCGGCAAGGAACATTTTTTTCTCGGGGTCGTACAGCTGACTGACATTTTTTTCTATCACTGCGCCTTGTTTGTAATTGGCAAGAAAAATTTCTTCCGCTAATGTTCTATTTTCTTCCGAATGAGTGGAGTGGTATTTGTCAAAATCAATTAGGAACCCGCTGAAGTCAGCTTCATGTTCTTCTTTAACTTTTTTTATTAAGGCTTCAGGGCTAATGCCTTCTTTCTCTGCTCGGATCATAATTGCCGTACCGTGAGCGTCATCCGCGCACACATAGGTACAGGTATTACCAAGCGCTTTCTGAACTCGCACCCATATATCGGTTTGTATGTATTCCACCAAGTGGCCGAGATGAATCGAACCATTTGCGTAGGGCAGGGCACTGGTTACTAATATCTTCTCTTGCTGTTGTTTTCTAGTCGAGCCAATTGTGTTCATGCCGTCTGTTCTCTTTTCGGTTTGCCAGTATTCATTCTCAGCTATCAAGTATTGTAGGAGCGGTTAAAAGCGAGTCATAAGTGGGCAGAAAAGGTGCTAAATATTTGATCTCTATGGTCAAGAGCGAAAATATAGCAAAAAGAACCTAACTTGGCCAGAATCTCATGGTTTGAAAACGCTCCACTGAGAAGAAACCGAAGGAGTTAAGGGTTTAACACTTAAGCGTTAACAAGGGGCCCTTAATTCTGTATGATCCTATTTCATTAATACGATACTTAATTATGCCCCAAAATTTTGCATTGGGAATCAGCGAGGCTAATGAGTAGAAGCTAAAAAGGACCACTATGCAATCAAACACCTTAACATCAATTTGTGACGCTTTATCACAAGCCCCCATTGGTAGTACGGGTTTTAATTTGTCTGACTTTTCGGCAGTTAATATTATTTCCCCTAACGAGTCGCATGATAATGATTTTGAAACAAGCACCGTTGCGATATCTGTTGCCTTAGGTGTGCCACTCGAAGGTGGGTTGCTCGGGGATATCACATCAAGTCTGAAAGAAATTGCTGGCAATATTGGTGTCAACCTTGCCGATGTACAATTTAAATTTGTACCGCCAAGCACGCCTGATAACCCAGTTAAAGGTGTTAAGCAAATCATCGCTGTAGCATCGGGTAAAGGCGGCGTTGGTAAGTCAACAACGGCTACAAATCTAGCCTTGGCGCTTGCAGGGATGGGCGCAAAAGTGGGCTTAATGGATGCTGATATCTATGGGCCGAGTCAACCCATGATGTTAGGGCTTAAACCGGGTGTTCGTCCAAAGGTGATTGATAATAAGTTTTTCGAGCCTATTGAGGTACAGGGTATTTTTCTCAATTCTATGGGCTTACTGGTGGATGAAAAAACACCGATGGTTTGGCGAGGCCCGATGGCAACGGGAGCCCTCCAGCAGTTACTGTTACAAACCAAATGGCCGGGCTTGGACTATTTGGTCATAGACATGCCGCCAGGCACGGGTGATATTCATCTCACCTTGGCACAGAAAGCGACGCTTGCTGGCGCCGTTGTGGTCACTACGCCCCAGGATATCGCTTGCTTGGATGCTAAGAAAGGCATTGAAATGTTCAGTAAAGTGGAAATCCCACTGCTTGGTTTGGTAGAGAACATGGCTGTTCACCAGTGTCCTAAGTGTGGCCATGAATCACATATATTTGGGAATTCAGGTGCTGAGCGCATTGCTTCGCAATATGGTGTGCCACTCTTGGGCAAAATGCCTTTGAACGCGGATATTAGGTTGTCTATGGATAAGGGGTTACCTATTATGCTATCGGAGCCCGAGTGCGCTGAGTCGAAGCTATATCGACAGATGGCACTCAACATTGCCTTGCAACTTTGGCTCTTTACGTTGAAAGACATAAAACAGCCAGAAATAGAAATTGTTTGAGTCGCTTTCTGCAGCGGCATCAATGCTTTTTTTGAATACTCATTTTGAAAGGATATTTAGTCTATGTCAGTAAAATCCGATCGTTGGATCACAAAAATGGCCACAGAACATCAGATGATAGAGCCTTTTGAATCTCTCCAGGTCAGAGATCATGAGCAGGAAGGAGTCAAACGCAATACACCTGTCATTTCTTACGGGGTTTCTAGCTACGGATACGATGTGCGTTGCGCCGATGAATTCAAAGTATTTACAAATATTAATTCTGCTACAGTAGACCCCAAGCAATTTGATGAGCAAAGCTTTGTTGATGTTCAGAGCGACGTTTGTGTGATACCACCTAATTCATTTGCACTGGCTAGGACGGTAGAGTATTTCCGGATTCCGCGAAACATTCTAACCATTTGCTTGGGTAAAAGCACTTATGCCCGTTGTGGAATTATTGTAAATGTAACGCCGCTTGAACCCGAATGGGAGGGGCATGTCACATTAGAGTTCTCGAATACAACCACTTTACCTGCAAAAATTTATGCCAACGAAGGTGTTGCTCAGATGATATTCTTCGAATCAGATGAAGTGTGTGAAATTTCATATCGGGATCGAAGAGGTAAGTACATGAAGCAACAAGGCGTTACTTTACCTAAGACTTAAGTGTGTTAAGGTTGCTAGCAGTGAATGGCACCATTTGACTAACTGTAAAGACTAATATAAGGAAGTAGGGTATGGAATACTCACGGCTGGGTCGCACTGATCTGAACGTTTCTCGAGTCTGTTTAGGAACCATGACCTGGGGTGAGAGAAATACACAAGCGGAAGCTTTTGAGCAAATGGATTATGCTCTTTCGCAAGGCGTCAATTTCTTTGATACTGCTGAACTTTATGCGGTGCCGCCCCGTGCCGAAACCTATGGTAAAACAGAAGACATTATCGGTAACTGGTTTCAAGCAAGGGCTAATAGAGATAAAGTGATACTTGCTACTAAGGTGGCTGGCCCAACACTCTCTTGGATCAGAAACGGTAATAAGTTAGACAGAGCCAATATATTGGCAGCAGCGGAAAATTCTTTAAAGCGTCTCAAAACTGACTATATTGATCTATACCAATTACACTGGCCACAACGCCCCTTTCCTCATTTTGGTCGAAATCATGCGGGTAAGCTTAGATTTAGTGACAGTAATACTGAAGCAATAGAAGAAAATTTGTTGGATATCATGGGTGCACTCCAAACGCTTGTTGACTCGGGAAAAGTTAGATATGTTGGACTTTCTGACGATACAGCTTGGGGTATTATGAAGTATTTGTCCCTTTCAGACATGAAGGGTTTCCCTAGAATTCAATCTATTCAGAATGAGTTTAGCCTGCTGAATCGTTCAGATGACCCCTATGTAGCAGAGGTCTGTGTAAGAGAAGATATTTCCTATCTCCCTTGGTCGCCTTTAGCGACGGGCCTGCTAAGTGGTAAGTATCAAAACCAGCGGCTACCAGAAAATAGTCGCTGGGCCCTAGAGAAAAAACTAGGCACAGGTATTTCTGCTTTTCGGGGGACTGAGCAGGCCTTTCAAGCGGTAGATGCTTACTTGAATATAGCTAAGCATCAGGGCTTAGACCCTGTACAAATGGCATTAAAATTTTGTGATGTACAGGATTTTGTAACTGCTACGATTATTGGTGCAACCAGTTTAGAACAGCTAAAGCAGAATATTGCGGCCTTTAGCATTAATTTAGATGAATCGGTTATATCTGGCATCGATCAAGTGAATCTAAAGTTTCCAATATCATTCTAAATCAAGATGTTTGTATTATACTGATATCTAATCTTTTCAGATTTGTAGATCATTTAAAGTGAACTGGCTATTTAGGCTTTATAGATAGCTATAGCTTCAAAGATGGTCTAATTAAGGAGGTTAGATGCTAACATTGCAACAAGCTTTGGACGACCAGAAGGACTTGGAGTCTTTGTGTCAGATCAGGCTAGAAAAGAACCATGAAGTATTTCCTGAGAATGACTTTTATGGCTTTGCTAACGCAATGAAAGAATATGCTGGGTTTCCAGTGGACATTCCAATATTTGCCACCTTTCCTCATGGAATGTATCTAAGAGATAAGGTTGTTGGAAAAAGAGAGTTGCTTTGTAAATTAAAAACGCACTTATGTTATCCGCCTTCACAAGTTGATCTTTGGAAGAGAACAACGAAGAGACGCAAAATTGTACCCTTCGCCGCACCAATACATTACGTATTAAAACAATTTAGAAACGAAGTTGCCAAGGAAGATAGAAGAGGAACGCTTTTTGTCCCAATACACGGCACACCTGGTTCAGATGTTTTAATTGACAATGAAGCTGCTATAGCTGAACTACTAGCGTTACCTGAAAAGTATCATCCGTTTACTTTATGTGTTGGCCAAAACGATATTGAGTTGGGGCAGCATAAATATTATCAAAAAGCAGGGTTTGATGTGGTGTGCGCCGGGCATTATACAGACTCTGATTTTATAAGTAGATGGCTGCATTTGGCAAGTCAATTTAAGCTTATAGTAGGAGCGGGAATTGGAAGCTCATTGTTCTATTCTATACTCTTAGGTACACCCTACTATCTGATAAAACAAGATGTGAAAACGAAATTTAAGCCTGGCTTTAATCTTAAGAGTGTTTATAACAAAACTGGTAGGATGTATTCAAGTGAAGGACTCAAGGAAATTGAAAAAATCAAAACAATCTTTTCAGAACTAGTTGAAGAGCCAACAAAAGAGCAGGTTGAGTTAGTTGATTATTATACACAGACTGACTTAATAAAAACGCGAGCTGAACTTCTTGATTTCTTTAATTCATTGAGGGAAATGGAAGAGCACAAGTATAAGAAAGATGAACATGAGGACCCATCGCGTGGTTAGCAGATATGAACTCTTTAACGTTGCATGGTGCTTTGGAAGACCAAAAAGATCTGGGATACTTGTCTTCACCTAAAACAGTAAATAGGTTCGAAGTATTTCCTGAAAATGACCATTATGGATTTGCATATCATATGAAAAGATATGCAGGGTATCCTGTCAAAAAACCCATTTATGCAACTTTTCCGCATGGTATATACTTAAGAGACGAGGTGATTGGTAAAAGAGAATTATTGTCCAAATTTAAGACCCATTTGTGTTTCCCACCTCATGTCGTGGACGTCTGGAAAAAAATTGTAAAAAATAAAGAAGTTGTACCTTTTGCTGCACCTATACACTATGTGTTGAAAAATTTCAGGTGTGAGGTTGCTTGCGGAGAAAGAAAAGGTACGCTCTTTGTTCCAATTCATAGTACACAAGCTTTTGAAATTGATATCGATAATGTAGCAGCTATTGCTGAGCTAAATCAATTACCTAGTGAGTATCATCCTATTACGATGTGCGTTAGTCAGAACGACTTCTTGTTAGGCCAGCATAAGCATTATCAAGAAGCAGGTTTTGAAATAGTGTGCGCTGGTCATTTCACCGATACAGACTTTATTTTGAGATGGCTGCACCTGGCGAGTCAGTTTAAGCTAATAGCTGGCGCGGGTCTTGGTAGCTCATTATTTTACGCAGTACTTCTAGGTATACCGTATTTTCTGATAGAGCAGGACGTGACATCCAAAATTAAGCCACACATAAATCAGAATAGAATATTTAATAAAACGTTGGGAGGCTATTCAAAAAAAGCGCTTATAAGGCGAGAAGAAATTAGGCGTTTGTTTTCCGAACCTATAGCAAAAGCCACCGCTGAACAAATAGATTTGGTTGAGTATTATACGCAAGCTGAATTGGTTAAAACGCCAGATCAACTTAGAGAGTTTTTTTTACAATTAGAAACTCAGGAGCAGTAAATCAATCAAATAGTTAATGATCTTTTTGTTGTTTATTTTCTGATTTAAGGGCAGTTCTAATGATTTCAAATCCAAATTTTTATGTAGGCGATAGGTTAATTGGTTACGACTATGACCCGCTAGTGATTGCTGAAATCGGTATTAATCATGCTGGAAGTTTGGAAA
>JAYPYM010000014.1:6940-7896 GCA_038135915.1 Gammaproteobacteria bacterium | reverse complement strand
GCAAAAAGTGTTATCCCGGGCAATGCATCCGTTTCCATTTACGAAATTATGGAGAATTGTGCGCTAAGCGAGAGTGATGAATATGAGCTGATGCAGTATGTTAACAGAAAGGGTGCGATCTTTATAAGCACTCCATTTTCTAGGGCAGCTGCAAATAGGTTGAGAGATTTTGATGTGCCTGCCTATAAAATAGGTTCTGGAGAGTGCAATAACTACCCTTTGCTTGAGCATGTATCAACTTTTGGGAAACCAGTTATTTTGAGTACTGGTATGAATAACCTAGATTCTGTTAGTAAAGCAGTCAGTATTTTTAGGCATCACAATATTCCATTTGCACTTCTTCATACAACAAACCTTTACCCCACACCGCCACACTTGGTTAGGTTGGGTGCTATGACGGATTTAATGCAAAACTTTCCTGATGCGGTGGTGGGCTTATCTGATCATACCGTAAATAATTTAGCTTGTTTTGGCGCCGTTGCGCTTGGAGCTAGTATTTTGGAAAGGCATTTTACAGACTCAATGAATAGAGAAGGGCCAGATATTGTTTGCTCAATGGATCCAAAGGCAACTAAGGAATTAGTTGAAGGAAGCAAGGTGTTAAAGCTTGAACGTGGTGGAAATAAGAAAGATTTATTAACGGAAGAACAAGTTACTCGTGATTTTGCGTATGCCACCGTGGTGAGTATAAAGGATATTCGAAAAGGAGATAAGCTAAGTAAAGAGAATATATGGGTTAAAAGACCTGGTACTGGGCCGATTAAAGCAGAGTTTCTTAATGAATTGATAGGCAAACGTGCAGTTCGAGCTATTACTGTGGACACTCATATTGACTGGAAGGACGTTGAGTAAGTGCGAAAAAAGATACTTTTTGTAACAGGCACTCGTGCAGATTTTGGTAAGCTAAAGCCTCTGATCACTGCAGTTAAAGAGGCTGAAAATTTTGATTATCATGT
>JAYPYM010000014.1:2530-6930 GCA_038135915.1 Gammaproteobacteria bacterium | reverse complement strand
GGTATGCATATGCTCGCAAGATATGGTAATACCATTAAAGAAATATCTAATGCTGGATTTCACAAGTGCTTCACTTTCATAAATCAAGTGGAGGGCGACAGCATGGAAATTATTCTAGCAAATACTATTCTAGGTCTGAGTAGGTACCTTAGAGAAAATCACTTTGATCTAATAGTGGTGCATGGTGACCGTGTAGAGGCGCTGGCTGGTGCAACAGTTGGCGCACTGAGAAATATATTAGTGGCCCATATCGAAGGTGGAGAATTATCAGGTACGATAGACGAACTGATACGCCATTCTATATCAAAGTTGTCTCATATACATTTTGTCGCTACTGAGAAAGCTAAAACTAGGCTTGAACAACTAGGTGAGTCGAAAGAAAGTATTTTCAATATAGGGTCTCCGGATGTTGATGTTATGCTTTCTGATTCCCTACCTACACTCCATGAAGCCAAGAGTCGTTATGAAATATCTTTCGAGGAGTATTCATTGGCAATATTGCATCCTGTTACAACAAAATACGAACTTCAGAAGCAAAACGCGGATATTTTTGTGGAATCACTCTTGAAAAGTAATAGGAACTATATTCTTATTTATCCGAATAACGATCTTGGTAGTGAATATATCTTTGATGCCTATAGGGTGATTGAAGGAAGAGAGAATGTAAAAATATTTCCTTCCATAAGATTTGAATACTTTCTTACTCTTTTAAAATATTCTCGCTTTCTAATAGGAAACTCTAGTGCCGGTATTCACGAGGCGCCAGTTTATGGTGTCCCTTCGATTAACATAGGTACTCGGCAAGAAAATAGATTAGAGTATGAGTCAATATTAAATGTGCCATTTAATACTGACCTGATTTTAGATAAGATCCAGGAGGCTTTAGGTACGAAACCATTTAAGCCCTGTAATGTTTATGGTGTTGGAAACAGTGCTGGTCAATTTCTTGAAAAATTGAAAACCGATATATGGGCGATTTCAAATCAAAAGCAATTTAAAGATATTTAATATGTATAAATCGAAATCAATACTTGGTTTAATTACTGCTCGGGGTGGTTCTGTTGGTATACCCAATAAGAATATAACTATGCTGGGAGGAAAGCCGCTGATTGCTTGGTCAATTGATGCTGCTAAAAATAGCTCCTATATTGATCGGTTAGTGTTGTCTTCTGATTCAAAGAAAATTATTGATGTTGCAATTGAGTTTGGGTGCGAGGTTCCGTTTGTACGGCCAGAGAAATTAGCTCAGGATGAAACCGCAAGTATGCCGGTTATTCTGCATGCTATTGAAGCGCTAAAAGAGACATACGATTACCTTTTACTTTTACAGCCAACTTCTCCCTTTCGAACTTCAGAACAAATTGACCAGATCATTAAGTATTGTATAGATATGGAAGCTCCGTTAATGGTATCTGTAAAACGGTCATCTAAACACCCGTGTCAGATGTTTCGACATGTTGAAGGCAGATTGACCCCTTTCTTTCAAGATAATCCAATTCAAAGGAGGCAAGATGCGCCTGCTGCTTACGAGCATAACGGTGCACTCTATTGTTCTAAAACCTCTTACTTGCTCAAGCATCAAAGTTATTGCACGACAGATTGTAGAGCGTTTATTATGGAAGGATATTCAAATCTTGATATTGATGAACCAGAAGATCTAGATTATGCGCAGTATCTTATAGATACAGGGAAAATATAATGAAAATTCTTCACGTTGCTTCATTTGTTGGTAATATTGGTGATAATGCCAGCCATATGGGGTTTAATGTAATACTTAATTCTTTTTTTGATTCTTTCACAGTTGTTCGATTAGAAATTAGAAAATTTTACAAAAGTTATACTTTGCATGACAAGCAAAGGTTTGATTTGGATTTTATCAGATATGCCAATACATTCGATCTACTTATTATAGGGGGAGGTGGTTTTTTAGATTATTGGGTTAAAGATAGTGCAACGGGTACGACGATAGATATTAATCCTAAGTTGCTGGAAAAGTTTTCTGTACCTACACTAATCACTAGTGTTGGGTGCATTCCTCATAAAATTGTCCCAGAAGAGAATATTAAAAAATTTAGAAGTTTTTTGGATTGTGCACTGATGAATCCAAAAATTAAAATTGCTGTTCGAACAGATGGGTCTGTAAAATCTTTTCAAAGAGAGGTTGGCGGACAATATCTTGATGATATTCAGGAAGTATTGGATAGCGCATTTTTCTACCAATGTGAGAACCCAGGGAAAGTATATCCTATACAAAGCAATTACGTTGCAGTAAATATTACGGATGATCAGATTCGAATGCGTAATCATAGACCAATAATCTCCGATGTTGATCTTTACTATGGTGAGATCTCTAAGTCGATAGATTATATTGCAGGTGAATGCGGTAAATATATTGTCTTTATACCTCATATATATAGCGACTTAAGGGCAATCTCTGAGTTAATGTCTAGGCTGGATAATTGGTTGGTGAGAACTAAAGTGGCGGTTTCGCCATGTGTGCAGAAAAATGAAGGTGCTAACTATAACTTTGCTTTGTACAAAAATGCCGATTTTATATTAGGATCTAGATACCATGCAAATGTCTGCCCATTATCTTTTGGTAAGAATGTGATTGGTTTGGCAGCTTTAGAGCGTATACAATACCTTTATGAATATCTAAACAATGCTTCCTCTTGTGTGTTACTTGAAGCTGAATTTTCAGAGAAGCTTATTGCTACAATATTACATGCTAACTCTGAGCATGCTAAACCTGCTTATTTGGATACATTAGAAAAATCGCGTGAAGCAACTTTAGCAATCTATAGAAAAATATTTAAAGATTTTGGCATGATTTAGAATTGTTCTAGTTTGTTTTCTATTGAGGGTTTCTTCATCCTTGAATTCAACATTATTATCCATGAGGTCTTCTAAATACTAAATTTTATGCATTTAGAAGATCGTTAATCATTTTATTCTCCTCAATAATTGATCGCAAATGGGATCAAGCTAGCTCTCTTGCTTTGTCTGCACCCTCTGTAGTGATATGGATGTTTCCATCCTCGTCAACTGTAATCCAACCTGCGTCTATAGCATCTTGAACTTCATCAGGTTCAAGAACTCCATTTTCACCAGCTATCTCATCATAGAGTGCATATTGTTCGCTCGGTGTCAAACCCTGATCGTTCCCTCCCACGAGTGCAGATTGGAAATTAGCAAACCACATTTTGCCATTTAAGTTTGCAGCAGAATTACCGCCGTTCACGTTACTTTGGTCGTGGCGAATAAACAAAGCTCCAATGTTGGTTAGCGTTCCATCTGAATTTATTAGCCCCAATTCGAAGGCCGCATCATGACCACCTACGTTAGCCACTAAAGCATCTACCTGACTTTGAGGAATATCACCAACTGGTCTTGGGCCTTCGCCTCTTAGATATGCAGCAGCCTCTTCGGTAACGTGTATGTTCCCATCCTCATCAACAGTAATCCAACCTTCTGCGATGCCACGCTCTACATCCTCAACCGATAGAACGTCTCCGCCGCCAGTCAGCTCCCTGAATAGTTGCTGTAGCTGTGGTTCAGTTAGGCCTTGGTCATTGCCACCTGCTAGTGCCGATTGGAAATTTGGATACCTCATTAACCCGTTAAAGTCAGCATCAGTATCCCCCTGCCTATCGTGTAGTAAGAATAGTTTACCTAGCCCAGTTAGGTTTCCATGCTCATCAACAAGGCCTTTTTCATAAGCGCTTTGTTGGCCACCTGCTTTTGAAATTAAGGTTGCTTTCTCAGCTTCAGTGTAAGAGGGATCACTGTCAGGAACATCATCCTCAGGTGGTACTTCTTCCTCTTGAGTGACAGGCTCACCATTTAGTGCACTGAGTGCATCTTCCCCATCTTCAGTGAGTACGTACTCACCGTCTTCTAGTGCTATTAATGGTGGTTCTTCCAGCGCAGCATCTATATCACCTGCATTTGCAACCACTCTACCAACATCTGTTAGTCGATATTGTCCAGGGTTATCAGGGTCCGGTTCGATCAAACCAAGTGTTTCTGCTTCCTCTATACTACCAGCGTCAGCTACGATCTTACCTACATCAGTTGCAACAATATTGCCGTCCGCATCTACCGTAATGAGCCCAGCATCTACAGCCGCTTGTATTTCCTCTGCGGATAAGTCACCGCCATCTGTGTTGATCGCGTCAAAGAGCGCGTCAGCCTCATCACCGTCAAGGTTAGTAACAGCGCTATCAAACTCGTTTTGACTTAGTTCATTTGAACCGCGGCCGTGTGCGATGATAGCCCGGCCTGCGTCTGTGAGCCTGTATGCACCTTCGTTAGTTGGATCTGGTTCTATGAGTCCAGCGTTTTCTGCTTCGGTAATAGAGCCGCTTTGTTGCACAGCTTTACCTACGTCTGTGATATGT
>JAYPYM010000014.1:0-2520 GCA_038135915.1 Gammaproteobacteria bacterium | reverse complement strand
CCATCAAATTCTGTGGCATCTAAGCCTTTGGAGCCATCGCCGTCATGGTTAACAAAGGTTTGACCAAGCGCCGTTATTTCAATTTCACCGTCTTCATTGATCTCAATCAGTCCAGCTTCTAAACCTGCAAGCAGATCCTCAGCACTGATTGAGGTACCATCTCCCACAAGATCTAGTACAGCCTGAGCGTCGGTTCCATCAGCCAAGAAGTCACCCACATTATCAATTGTCAAGTCCCCTTCAAGCAAGGCCTCACCTAAATTGGTTAGCTCAATGGTACCATCGTCATTGATGACAATGAGTCCAGCATCTGCTGCAGCTTGTAACTCTGCAGGGCTAATGCCAGTTGCTCCATCTTGACCACCAATTAACGCATACAGGTCAGTCAGTTCATCACCTTCGACTGTTCCGCCTAGTGCAGCCCCTAGTTCCTCTTTATTGAGTAAACCAGTGCTATTTCCATCATGGTTGGCATATACTTTACCTAAATCTGTTACCTGAATATTGCCCTCTTCATCCACGGTGATTAATCCAGCCTCTACAGCTGCATTAATTTCTGCGCCGGTTAGCACGCCATCTCCATTATCTCCACCATCGATAATATCGAATAGGTTTTCCGCATCAACGCCCTCAGGGTTTTCCAGTCCATTTTCAAATTCAGCACCACTTAAGTCGCCGGAACCTCGCCCGTGTGCCAGCACAGCTCTACCGCCATCTGTCAACTTGTAACCGCCGTTCTCAGTATCCTCAGTAATGAGCCCAGCTTCTACTGCTTCGGTAATGCTCCCTGCTTGTTCAACCGCCTTGCCGACATCGGTAATATGGATGTTACCCTCGTCGTCAACGGTGATTAAGCCTGCGTCGACTGCTGCTTGAATCTCCTGAGCTGTTAAATCGTCTGAGCTATCTGTATTAATGATATTGAAAAAGTTTTCTGTTTCTGTTTGGTCAAGGCCGTTACTATCACCGCCAACCACTGCATCATCAAACTCTCCAGAATCAAGGTCACCAGAGAGGTTGTCGTCTTGATTGGCAATGGCTCGGCCTGCATCGGTAAGTTTATAGCCACCATTTTCTGTATCAGGTTCAATTAAACCTTGGGTGACAGCTTCTTCAACGCTACCTGCTTGTGCGGCGACCCTACCTAGTTCGGTGAATGTAATGCTTCCATCGTCTTCGATGATGATAAAGCCTTGCTCTTCAGCGAGTGCCAGGTCTGCTGGGTTTAACCAACGATCACTGTCATCTGTATCAAAACTCATCAAAAATGCTTGCTGATCTGGGTCCGTAACACCGAGCTCCGATAATGCCGCTTCACCAAGTTTTAAATCTTGATTTGGATCGCGACCAAATGCTTTACCTAAATTGGTGATCGTTATGTTACCCTCATCATCTATTGTGATAAGGCCTGCTTCCTCTGCGGCTTTCAGTTCTTCTGGCGATAATCCAGGTTGATTATCAGTATTAATTGCGTTGTATAGTCCATCTATAATATCGGGATCTGTGCCATCAGATACCGCTTCAAGGAATTCATCACCATCTAAAACATTGTCATTGTTTTCATCAAACGCTGCAAAGGCTTCACCTATTTTCGAAAGTTTGTATCCGGATTCTGCGTCTTGCGGATCGACTGGTTCGATTAGGCCTGCATCCACTGCATCAGTTATAGCAGTTTCATAACTGGCTGAATCACTATTGTTAAATACGACTCGACCTAAATCTGTGAGAACAATATTGCCTTCATCATCAACAGTGACTAACCCATCATCTATGGCTTGTTGTAATTCCGCAGGTGTGAAGCCTTGAGAGTGGCCTTCTTCGCTGCCATATAAGGCAAGCAAGAAGTCTGCCTCATCACCAGTTAAGCCAAGTCTCTGTACTAATGTTGGTCTGCCGATTTCACCATTGTGATTGATATCCTGTGCAAAGGCTTTACCGAAGTTTGTTAAGGTATACTGTCCTGTCTCTGGGTCTCTTTCAGGGTTGATAAGACCAAGTTCTATTGCATTTTCGATGGTGCCTTCGGGTGAGTCCGCAATCACTCGGCCAACGTCCGTTAGGCTGATATTACCGTCCTCATCAATTGTAATCACGCCGTCTGCTTGGGCTTGGGCTAGCTCTTCAGCGTCTAGGCCGTCACCTTCATCGTCGTATTGGCTTAAAAGGAAATCTCTTTCGGCTTGGTCTTCAACGCCGGCATCAGTTAATCCATCGCCGTCAATGGTTGGCCCGGCAGAGGTGGTTTCTCCGTGTGCATTCAATGCGCGATCTGCGCCTGCTGCATATGCGTTTTGTCTGCCTTGCTCAGTCAGTACAATCTTTCCATCAACAATATCAACATCGCCATTGGCAATGGCGAGCGCTAAGCCTTCTTCATCTAATACGCCGTCTGTGCCATATTCTTCTAGCAAGTATACTCTCTCTGATTCATTGGTAACACCTGCATTTTCTAATTCATTGTCGTTTAGTTTATCATCTGTTCCAGGTAGATTAGTTCCTCCAGGATCATATGATCCAGTG
>JAYPYM010000013.1:0-33654 GCA_038135915.1 Gammaproteobacteria bacterium | reverse complement strand
GAATGATATTACAAAATGGCATTCAGTGGGTAGGATAATTTGCTTGAGTTACCTTGATCCTGATGGAAAGGGTCTTCAATCTCATTGGCAAAAAACATCTCAAGCACTCTTGGTTGGCGTAATTCTTCATATTTTATACAAATCAAAAAATGAAGGTTCGGTTGCAACACTCTCCGCAGTGGATGCAGCGTTATCAAATCCTGATCGTGATGTTGCTGAACTTTGGATGGAAATGATCACCTACGAGCATTCGAATCAGAAAGTGCATCCAGTGGTTGCAGCATCTGCACGCGATATGATGGACAGGCCCGAAGAGGAGGCTGGTTCAGTCCTCTCTACCGCAAAGTCGTATCTCTCATTATATAGAGACCCAATTGTCGCACAGAATACTTCAATGTCTGAATTTAAGATTCGAGACTTAATGCATCACCACAACCCCATGAGCCTTTATATCGTGACGCAACCACGGGATAAGGTTCGGCTAAGGCCCCTCGTTCGTGTGATGTTGAATATGATTGTCAGGTTGCTTACTGACGATATTGATTTTGAACGGGTTGAGAAAAAAAACAGTCCAGCAGGCAAGCTGTTCAGCAAACTACTTCGAAAAAATAAAACAGAGGTCTCGGTTCTACCAAAGAAAACGCATAAGCACCGACTGTTAGGCATGATTGATGAATTTCCAAGCTTGGGTAAATTGGAAATATTGCAGGAGGCGCTGGCGTATTGCGCGGGATACGGAATCAAGTTTTACCTAATATGCCAAGACCTCAATCAGCTTAAAAGCCGTGAGATCGGTTATGGGCCTGATGAAACCATTACCTCAAATTGTCATGTGCAAAATGCATATCCACCTAATCGTATAGAGACCGCCGAGCACCTTTCGAAATTGACAGGCCAAACCACCATTGTCAAAGAGCAGGTAACCACTTCAGGTAAAAGAATGAGTACAGTGCTGGGTGGTGTGTCGAGAACCACTCAAGAGGTGGCGCGACCACTGCTCACGGCGGATGAGTGCATGAGGATGCCTGGCCCTAAAAAAGATGCTAACGGAAATATCAAGGAGGCCGGTGATATGGTGATCTACGTCGCTGGCTTTCCTGCTATTTATGGTTGCCAACCGCTTTATTTCAAGGATGAAATATTTTTGGCAAGAGCCGCTGTTACTCAACCGGATGCGAGCGACAAGCTTATTGAGCACAGCCCCATTCACTTGAAGCAAAAACAGCAAGAAGAGAGAGATGAGGAAGCTGTAGCGGTATGAGGCTATTTGCTCGATTAACAAAAGGCGTATCCATATGTTGTTTGTTGGCGCTTGTGGTATCAACCGCTCTGTATTTATTTGGCATTCGAATTAATGAAACCGAAAGCATACCGCTGGGTATTTACAAAACGACAAAAGATCAGGTTCAAGTTGGTTCCTATGTGATGCTCTGCCCACCTGAAATTAGCGTATTTGATGAAGCTAAGCGGCGAGGGTATCTCACCTCCGGCAACTGTCCAGGTAACTACAGCTACATGATGAAAAAGGTTTTTGCTATTGGAGATGACAGTATTCGAATCAATGAAACAGGCGTTTGGGTGAATGGTAAATCTGTTCATCTTAGCAAACCGATGAAGACCGATTCAGCAGGGCGTGAAATGCCCCGCCTATATGTTGAAGGTTATGTATTGGAAGAGGATGAAGTTTTGCTGATGTCGGATATTACTGCTCAATCTTTCGATGGTAGGTACTTCGGCCCCATTGATAAACAGCAGATCATTTCAGTTATTACACCCATCTTTAATTGGTAAATTAGCAAAAGGAGAACTCACTATGAGTGACAACGGAGACAAAACGAATGTTGATATTAACCATATTGATGGTAAGCCGCCCCTTGATGAAAAAATGACAGATATCCTGAATCCAGGTTATGAGGTTGAATTTGATCCAGCGGAAGCAGAGCTGGCGGGTGCTTTTAAGGAGGAGGCCATTAGCGAGAAAGATGCCGCCGATAGCAGCATCGATGTTCAATCGGATCAATAAGGGTAGGGAAACAAGCATGAGCGATAAGAAGCCTTTTCACGTCATTGTTTCAGAGCGATTGATTCAGCAGTTGGAGGAGGGCACAGCGCCTTGGCAAAAGCCTTGGATTGGTAGAGGTAATGGCGTGCTACCTACAAACCCAACTACAGGGAATCGATACAAAGGGATTAACGCAATCTATCTTATGGCGCAAAGCCGTGAAGATAATCGATGGATGACCTACAAGCAGGCCAGCTCCTTGGGTGGTCAGGTGCGAAAGGGTGAGAAGGGTACGCTGATACAATACTGGAAGTTTCAGGAGGAGAAGAAGCTCATTGGTGACGATGGTAAGCCCGTTCTTGATGACCAGGGCAAACCTAAAAAAATTACAGTTCATCTTGAACGACCTAGATCCTTTATGGCGGTGGTGTTTAATGCAGAGCAAATTGATGGGCTCCCCAAGCAACCGAAAGTTGAAGAGGATATTACTTGGGATATTCACAAAAGAGCTGAGGCAATACTGAATAACTCCGGTGCCAAAATTAAATACATTGAAGGCGATACTGCTTTTTACAGACCATCTACAGATCACATCCAGTTACCTAAACGTGATCAATTCAAAACAGCAGATAATTTTTATGCAACCGCGCTGCATGAGCTTGGTCATTGGTCAGGCCATTCAAGCCGATTAGATCGCGATCTTTCGCACCCCTTTGGTAGTGTTGCTTACGCCAAAGAAGAATTGAGAGCTGAAATATCGAGCATGATTTTAGGTGAGGAGCTAGGTATCGGTCATGATCCAGGCCAGCATGCTTCATACGTTGGTTCATGGATTAAGGTGCTTAGAGATGAGCCGATGGAAATATTTAGGGCTGCATCAGACGCTGAGAAAATTCAGGATTACTTGATTTCATTTGAGCAACAACAAGTTCAGGAAGTTGATCGCAATCAGACTGCGGAGGTGAATATGGAACAGAAGGAACTCAATGAAAAACTAGAACAAGCTTTCGATTCAGTTTTTAGGAATGAGGAGCCCAGCCTTAAAAGTCAGCGAATCTACCTTCAGGTGCCCTTCAATGAGAAAGAGTCTGCAAAAGCGCTGGGCGCTAAGTGGGATCGAAACGAGCAGTCATGGTACGCACCACCTAACCTTGATATTAAACTATTTAGTCAGTGGATAGGTGAGTCTGGCGAAGCAAAAACAAAGTCAGAAAGAATCTACTTGGCTGTGCCATATGATGATCGTGTTGCAGCGAAAAAATCCGGTGCGCTTTGGGATAAGCAAGCAAAATCTTGGTATATCGGGCCTAAAGGCAGTAAAGAAAGCCTTTCAAAGTGGTTAACCGTTACAGATGCTCAAGACCCCGCATTACCCCCGAGAGAAGAATTTACTGAAGCGCTGTCATCACTTGGCTGTATTGTTGAGGGTGAGCACCCGATTATGGACGGCCAATCCCACCGAATTAGAACTGAGGGCGATAAGTCAGGAGAGAAGGCGGGGTTTTATGTTGCACATTTGGATGGCCACCCCGCTGGATTCATTCAAAACAACCGCACAGGTCAGTCATTGAAATGGAAAGCTAAGGGCTATTCGCTGGATGATACTCAGAAAGTCGTGCTTAAGGCGCAGGCTGCTGCGAAGCAATCTGATAGAGAGGCTGAGCGAGAGCAATTACAGCTATCAACCGCTGAGAGTATTACTCAACGGTTAGAATCACTGATTCCTTTGACGGAGGAGCATAACAGGCCCTTGTATCTCATTAAAAAAGGTATTGGCATAAGCGATGGTATTTACACCGACCAAGATGGTGGTAAAACTTTCATTCCTGCTTATGATGTCACAGGCAAAGTGTGGACGATGCAAACCATTCATGAAGATGGTACCAAGAGGTTTGCCAAAAACAGCCGAAAAGAGGGCTGCTTTCATGTGGTAGGTGGATTCTCTCAGTTGGAAAAAGCGCCAGCCATTGTAGTCTGTGAAGGTTATGCAACTGCGAGCAGTGTATCCAAGGCGTTAGAATTTGGATTTCCAGTAATTGCCGCGTTTGACTCATCAAATATCGCTCCGGTTGCATCTGCACTGAAAGAGCAGTTCAATAATAAACCAATTATCATCGTGGGTGATGATGATCGCCACCTAGAACTGACGCAAGGTATCAATCCGGGTAGAGAAAAGGCCGAGAAAGCAGCCAAGCTTGTTGATGGCTCTGCGGTGTTCCCAGTATTTACACCGAATGAGGCTCAGTACCCCGCAGGGGTGGAGAGGGTGACGCCAGAGAAGTACAAGGCCGGAACTCTTACTGAGTCTCAAAAAATAGCAATTTCTCGGATGAAAGAATTTACCGATTTTAACGACATGGCAATCAAGAGCACCCTGGGTGAAAAGGGATTGCAGCGACAACTAAGCTTTGCCCTGACTCAGGCGTTGAACAAATCAAATCAACTGTTGCAAGAGGCTCAGGTGGTTGAGAAACAACGTGTCCAAAAGAAAGAGCCAAGGGCAGTTAGGATCTAATAAATAGATTAATCTCAATCTGACGACCAAGCGCTGTTCTTGGATGTTGTGATTCAGGTTTATCTTTCTCTGAATATGTAAAGCTAAACTATACATATTTGATAAAAATTAAACCTTGAATATGGTTTAACTATGTTGTATTTTGTATAGTATGACTAGACAAAATGGAAGTAAATTAAACCAATTAGAGCAGCGCCTACCCGAAGGTTTGCTGGCTGATGCAGCTTGGTTTGAGCGAAATGGTTACTCTCGTGCGCTTCGTAATCAGTATGTTAGGGCAGGTTGGTTGGAGCAAACCGCACGTGGTGTTTTTCGCCGACCTCGTGGCAAGATCAGTTGGGAACAAGTGGTCATATCCCTGCAAATACTAATGGCTTATCCAGTGAGTGTGGGTGGGCGCTCGGCGTTGGAGTTGCAAGGGTATGCACACTATTTACCTCAATCACAACAATACATACACCTTTATTCCGATAAGAAATTACCTTCATGGCCACACAAGCTACCATTGCAAGAGACTTTCATCACCCATAATCGCCAACGGCTTTGGCTAAATACAGAAAGTGTTCATGAGCCGTTATCTTTGGATGCGCCACCAAAAGAAGGAACAACTCTCCCTGGCGAGCTGCGCATTTTACAGTGGGGGCAATGGCACTGGCCGATGGTCGTTTCCAGCCCAGAGCGAGCCTATCTTGAACTGCTCGATGAGCTGCCTAAAAACGACACTTTTCATACAGCAGACGTGATGATGGAAGGCTTGGTGAACATTTCACCGCGCCGCATGCAATCACTACTGGATGCCACCAAAAGCATTAAGGTCAAACGGCTGTTCTTTTTCTTTGCCGATCGACACCAACATCAATGGTTGGCGCGCATAGAGCGCGAGCGTATCGATTTGGGAGCTGGTAAGCGCGTGCTGATTGAGGGCGGTAAGTTAGACTCTGTTTACAAGATTACGGTACCGCCAGATTTTGTGAAGGCCCATTCAAATACGAAGGATAGCAACAATGGCCTATAGCTCTTTATACCGAAAGCAAGTAGCACTCTTGGTGAAGGTGCTGCCTCATGTTGCTAAAGAACCGTGCTTTGCATTGAAAGGCGGCACGGCAATCAATCTGTTTATTCGCAGTTTACCACGGCTATCCGTTGATATTGACTTAACCTATTTGCCCGTCGCTGAACGCACTCAGTCCTTAAACGATATTGACGACGCATTAAAGCGAATCGCTGAACGTATAAAGGCGGTTGATGGCTCAGTTCATATCACCGCTTCAGCACCAAGCACTCAGCAGCAAGTCACCAAGTTGGTTATCCGCACCAAAGACCGCGTACAGATAAAAATCGAAGTGACACCCGTGTTGCGGGGTTGTGTTTATGAGCCCCAAGTCATGCCAGTGTGTGAACAGGTTGAAGATGCGTATGGTTATGCCGAAATCAATGTGCTCTCTTTCGCAGACTTGTACGCAGGTAAAATCATGGCTGCGCTCGATCGCCAGCACCCAAGAGACTTATTCGATGTGCATCAACTTTATGAGAATGAGGGCATCACTGATGAGCTGCGCACAGCGATGATCGTTTACCTCATTAGCCATGATCATTCACCGCACTCGCTATTGAACCCAGTGTTGCATGATGTGTCGCAGGAGTTTGAGCAGAACTTTGCGGGCATGACGGCAGGCAGCATTACACTTGAAACCCTCTATGCTACGCGAGATAGATTGATCAAAGATGTTGTTTCCAATATGCCGCAAACTCATAAAGATTTTCTCTATTCGTTTTATGAGCGCAAACCCGAGTGGTCACTGCTTGGGCTGGAAAATGCACAAACCTTACCTGCGGTAAGGTGGCGTGAACTGAATCTGGATCGTTCAGGCGCGGGCACCTGCGAAACCTTGTTTGCCAAACTTAAGCAGGTCATTAATGCATAATAAGCCAAACCTCGTGCATTAAAACTGAATAATCAAATACTTGGTCTTGTCGTTTCCTCTATTTTCCCATATTCTCTCCAAAGATTAGAGGGTAATCAATCTTATGAATGATGAATTTTTAACCTTGAAAGAGGTTGCTGTCTTACTCAAGCTTGCTGAAAAAACAGCCTATAAGCTAGCAGCGGCAGGTAAGCTGCCTGGCTTTAAGGTCGGTGGCAGTTGGCGGTTTAAGCGCGAGGATATTGATCGCTGGATTGAAGAACAGAAGATAAGCACTAAGGGCGAGTAATGGCTATAAAAGCAACAAGGAAATGGCAGAAAAGTTTCGAAGAAATATTTTGGTGTAGCTAAAATGCTGGGGGTTTCTGATCAATCAGATGTTAATTCAGAAAATATTAAATGACAGGAGAGAAATAAATTGAATGCCGTTGAAATTGAACAGGCGATAACACTACTTGCGGAACAGCCTTTTAGTGCCGGAGATTTCCCTTTTCAATTTTTGGAAGCCTTTGGAAACAAGCCTGCAACCATCAAAAAGCTCAAGAGCGGCACTTCAAACTCCTCAGATATTGAAGGAGGTGTGCTTCAGCGCAATAACATTCATATGGCTGTTTGCGCTGAAGGAACAGTAACAGAAACGCTTAATTCACTAAAATCTAGCCCCATAACAACTAAACAAAAATCTAAATTCATTCTTGCAACAGATGGCATCGATCTTGAAGCAGAGGACTTGAATAGTGGTGAAACCGTTGCTTGTCCATTTCAAGATTTCCCTAATCACTTCGGTTTTTTCTTGCCCCTTGCTGGCATCAGCACGGTTAAGCAAATTAGAAACAATCCTATTGATATTCAGGCTACAAGCCGACTCAACCGACTATATGTTGAGTTGAACAAACATAATGAAGATTGGGCAACTGATGAAGGCCGTCATGAGATGAACCAGTTTATGGCTCGTCTCATTTTCTGCTTTTTTGCAGAAGACACCGACTTATTTGGGTGCTCCAATCTGTTTACGTCAGCAGTTGAGCAAATGACTGATAGTCGCTCTGATAACACTGAATATGTTATTGGAGAGATATTTAGAGCAATGGATTTGCCATATGAAAAGCGTGAAGGGGAAAACCTACCACGGTGGGCTGATCAGTTCCCATTCGTGAATGGAGGCCTGTTTTCTGGCTCAAAGCGGATACCGAAATTCACTCGAATAGCTCGCTCTTATCTTTTACATGCTGGAAACCTTAACTGGGAGCAAATCAATCCGGATATCTTTGGTTCAATGATTCAAGCCGTTGCCGATGATGACGAGCGTGGCGATTTGGGGATGCACTACACCAGTGTGCCCAATATTCTGAAGGTTCTCAATCCTCTCTTTCTTGATAGTTTAAGAGAGCAGCTTGAAGAAGCTGGTGACAACAAGCGAAAGCTTCTCAATTTACGTAAGCGCATAGCAAATATTAGGGTGTTTGACCCAGCTTGTGGATCAGGAAATTTTCTAGTGATTTCGTATATTCAGATGAGAGAGATCGAGGCAGAAGTAATTAAGAGGCGCGAAGATTCAAATCAACGCTCTTGGATTAGGTTAGACCATTTCTATGGCATAGAAATTAAGGATTTTGCGGCTGAAGTTGCAAGACTTTCCCTACTGATAGCAGAATTCCAATGTGATGTTCGCATGATTGGGCAGAGAGAGGCAAAGGCTCTTTGCTTGCCGCTAAAAAAAACTGGTCAAATTTCTCAAGGAAATGCGCTTCTTAAAGACTGGTTAGAGATATGTTCTCCAAGGAATGATTATTCTTCGGAGGATTATAATCCGGCAAAACTCTCATCAAGCGATAAAATTGAAATATATATCTGTGGCAATCCTCCTTATGTTGGCGACAAAAAACAAAACTCTTATCAGAAAAAAGATATGGAGGTTATCTTTTCTTCAATAACCACTCGGTGGCGCTCTTTTGATTATATTTGTGGTTTTATATTAAAAGCTGTCTGCTTTATAGAAAGCTCACCAGAGTGTGAGGCGGCATTTGTTTCAACTAATTCTATAACTCAAGGCATGCAGGTGTCACAGTTTTGGCCAATAGCCCTGGAGAATACACATATAACGTTCGCAAGAAGGTCATTTAAATGGTGCAATCTAGCTGCCAATAATGCTGGTGTAATGTGCGTAATAATTGGGTTGTCGCATAAGCATTCCAAGTCTCCAAGACGATTATATGATAGTGAATTAGTTAAAAGGGTTGATTCGATATCACCATACCTAATTTCGGGAAACACTGTTTTCGTTTCAGGTGTTCCAAATCCGATTTCAACTCTGCCCAGCATGCTACTAGGAAATGTTGCCAAAGATGGAGGAAACCTTATTTTAAACATGACTGATATTCCAAACATTGATCTAAGTTTGAAACATTTAATCAGGCCGATATTTGGTGCTCAGGAGTTTATCAAAGGCGTACAAAGATTTTGCTTATGGATTAGTGATGATCAGCTTGAAGAAGTAAAGGAAAGTGCCTTTATCTGTCAAAGGTTGAAAGCTGTTTCTGAGAGCAGATCAAAGAGTAAGAAAGCTGCAACTGCCAAGTGGAGTTCACGCCCTCATAGATTTGTAGAAATTAGATCGCCGGCATATAAAACGGCAATCATAATTCCACGAGTGAGTTCAGAAAATCGTGAATTTTTGCCAGTGGGCTTATTACCTAGAGACTCGATTGTGACTGAGGCTTTCGCTTTATATGACTCTCCTCTCTGGAATATGGCTCTCATCGCATCCAAACTCCATCTCGTTTGGATCGCGACCGTATGTGGAAAAATGAAAACTGATTTTCGCTACTCAAATACACTTGGCTGGAACACTTTTCCTCTTCCTAAACTTACAGAGAAAAATAAAGCAGACTTGACTCGCTGCGCCGAAGATATACTGCTTGCTCGTGAAGCTCATTTTCCGGCTACCATTGCCGATTTATATGATTCTGAAAAAATGCCTGAAAATCTACGCCATGCCCATGAGCGTAATGACGAAACATTGGAGCGTATTTATATCGGACGTCGATTTAAGAATGACACAGAGAGGCTAGAAAAGCTCTTTGATATGTATACTAAAATGACTACTGAAAGTAGTAAGGCTAAAAGTGCCAAGGAAAAGGTATCCTAAATGATTAAGCGAAAGAATGTACCATCAGTCTCTGTCACATATGCTCAAAATGGCAGCTCAAAAAAATCAAATGAACTTGGCATGCGCGTCATGCAAGAACGTGCCTACGAAAAACGGGGCGAACAGTATCTACTGATTAAGTCTCCGCCTGCATCCGGCAAGAGCCGTGCTTTGATGTTCATAGCGCTAGACAAGCTTGCCAATCAGGGCTTACGAAAAGCAATTATTGTTGTGCCAGAGAAATCCATCGGAGCTAGTTTCAACAATGAACCATTAAGTGGCTTTGGGTTCTGGGCTGATTGGGAAGTGAAGCCTAAATGGAATTTATGCAATGCCCCCGGCGAAGATGGCGGCAAAGTAAACTCGGTTAAAGCTTTCCTTGATAGCGAAGACGGCATCCTAGTTTGCACTCATGCAACATTCCGCTTTGCGGTTGATCGTTTTGGTATCGAAGCTTTCGATAACTGCCTTATCGCAGTTGATGAATTTCACCATGTTAGCGCGAACCCAGACAATAAACTTGGCACACATTTAGGCCAATTCATTGCGCGCAACAAAGTCCATATTGTTGCCATGACAGGTTCATACTTTCGAGGCGATGCGGAAGCCGTTCTAGCGCCACAGGATGAGGCAAACTTTGAGACAGTAACCTACACCTATTATGAGCAACTCAATGGCTATGACTACCTCAAAACCCTAAATATTGGATACTATTTCTACTCCGGCTCTTACTCAGATGAAATTCTCAGTGTGCTCAATCCCGATGAAAAAACCATAATTCACATCCCTAATGTCAATTCACGAGAAAGCACCAAAGATAAAATCAAAGAGGTTGAGCATATAATTAACGAGCTGGGCGAATGGGAAGGAACTGATCCAGATACAGGGTTTCAACTGGTCAAAACAACTGCTGGAAAATCCCTAAAGATCGCCGACCTCGTTGATGATGATCCCGTAAAAAGAGAAAAAGTATCGTCGTCTCTAAAGCGCCCACATGAGAAAAGTAATCGAGATTTTGTCGATATTATCATCGCTCTTGGTATGGCAAAGGAAGGTTTTGACTGGATATGGTGCGAACATGCCCTCACCGTCGGTTACCGATCCAGCTTAACCGAGATAATCCAAATTATTGGACGGGCAACACGGGATGCAGAAGGTAAAACTCAAGCCCGGTTTACAAACCTCATTGCTGAGCCTGATGCGTCTGAAGAAGCAGTAACAGATGCAATAAATGACACGCTCAAAGCCATTGCGGCAAGCCTTCTCATGGAGCAGGTGTTAGCGCCAAGATTTAACTTCACGCCTAAAACCCCAAAAGCAGCCCCTATGCTCGGATTTGATTATGGTGAGAATGGCTATGATGAAAGCAAGCCTAATGTTGGATTCAACGAAACTACAGGGGAGTTCCATGTTGAGATTAAAGGGCTGACTACCCCTAAAAGCGAAGAGGCCAACAGGATTTGCAAAGAAGACTTGAATGAAGTTATCACCGCTTTTGTCCAAGACAAGGAAGCGATTGCTCATGGCCTATTCAACGAAGAAATCATCCCAGAAGAATTGACCCAGCTTAAGATGGGCAAAATCATCAAGGAAAGATACCCGGAACTTGATGCTGACGATCAAGAAGCCGTACGTGAGCATGCCGTTGCTGCTTTGAACTTAACGCAGCAAGGAAAAGAGAAAACAGGCCATGACCGAAGTCCAGAAGTTGGTGGTAATACAGCCTTGATAGATGGCGTAAGAAAATTTGCGATGGATGTAAAAGAGCTGGATGTAGATCTGATTGATAGGATAAACCCCTTCAGTGAAGCCTACGCAATTCTAGCAAAATCTATTACCGAAGATAGCCTGAAAGAGCTTGCTGCAATCATATCGGCGAAAAGAATAAACCTCACCTTAGATGAAGCCAGAGATCTTGCGAAACGTGCCTTAAAATTCAAACAGGAAAAAGGTCGCTTGCCATCACTAACCTCAACCGACCCTTGGGAAAAGCGTATGGCTGAGGGAATAGCCTTCCTGCAAAAAAATACTACGGAGGCATCTTGATGACCGAACTTTCTGATAAAGAACTCCTCGATGCCCTTGGAGTTGAGGTTAAAACTGAGAAAAAGAAAAAACTATCCGCTCGCGAGGAGCGCATCATAGCTGGTTTTGAAGAGATACAAAACTTTGTAGAAGAGCATGAACGCATGCCTGAACATGGGGAAGGTAATGATATTTTTGAGCGCCTATACGCCTCAAGGCTAGACCAAATTAAAAAACTGCCTGAACGCCACGAATTGCTCGATGACATTGATCATCAAGATCTCCTGAAAACAGGACCTTCTGAACCAGAATTAGCTGTCGATGATCTATCTGATGATGAGCTTTTATCTCAACTTGGCATTGAACATGAACCAAAAAGCGATCTTTCCAATCTAGTACATGTCAAATCCCGTGCAGACGTGAGAAAAACTGGAGAGATCGGTTCACGAAAAAAATGCGAGGACTTTGATAAATTTAAACCTATGTTTGAAAAAATTCAGAAAGAATTAGATCGTGGTTTAGTAGAGGCTAAGTTAATTGAGGACTCAAAAGGATTTTCAATAATGGCCCAGATAAACAAGGGAGACTGGTTCATTGTTAATGGGCAAAAAGCTTACGTCGCTGAGTTGAGTGACAAAAAAAATCATGGTTTTGACAATAATGATTATCGCTTACGTGTTATTTATGATAATGGAACAGAAAGCGACTTGTTATTAAGGTCTCTTCAAAAGGCACTTTACGAGGATAGCGCTGGCAGGAGAATAGTGTCTCTATCAGCTGGGCCACTTTTTTCTAATCTAGCTGATGAAGATGATATATCATCGGGAATAATCTATGTTCTAAGAAGCAAATCTAATCACCCAGACATAACTAATAATAGAGATGTCATTCATAAGATTGGAGTGACTTCCGGCTGTGTGGAAAAACGTATTGCAAATGCTAAGCTTGATCCGACTTTCTTAATGGATGATGTTGAGATTGTTAGTACATACCAATTATTCAATATCAGCCGCACAAAGTTAGAAAATATACTGCACCGATTTTTTGGTTCTGCTCGCCTCGATATCGAGATCAAAGATCGTTTTGGCAATCCAGTTACACCAAGAGAGTGGTTCTTAGTTCCCCTATTTGTTATTGATGAGGTTGTCGAAAAAATAAAAGACGGTTCCATTGATCGTTTTTATTTCGATAAAAATTCTGCTTCGTTAAAAGAATATTGATAGGTGCCAGCATGTTTAGCAAGCACTAATACCCTCTTGTAGACCGTGATAAAGCTTGTATAAAGATATTTAGCAGGCTAAGGATTTCAAAAAACACCCAGAGGCCAATTAATAATGGCAGGTAAAATAAAGAAAATTGACTTGATCAAAAACATGGCAGTGTTTAAAGATTTTTCTTGGTCGAATTCTCTGAGGGATAAAGGTAATAACATATCTACGTTTGAAAAGATTAATATTATTTATGGCCGAAACTACTCTGGTAAAACAACACTCTCTCGTATTTTTCGAGCCCTAGAAACCGGTTCAATCTCAGATAAATATAGTTCCCCTGAATTTCAATTGGTATTTGAAGGTGGCAGCACTGCCTCGCAAAACTCATTAAACAATCATGGTCAGGTCGTTCGAGTTTTCAATGAAGACTTTGTCCGGGACAACCTGCGCTTCATTGTTGATGACGAAAAGACAATCAATTCATTTGCTATCTTGGGTGAAGATAATACAAAACTTGAGGAAGAAATTGAGAAGCATGAAGCCGAACTTGGTAGCGAGGAGGACAAGTCTGGACTGATAGGGGAACTCATCGGAGCTGAAGAAATATTCAACAGTACCAAAAAAGCCCATGGCGACAAGTTGTCTGAATTAGAAAAAAAGCTAAGTGATAAAGCTAATAAGGCAAGCACGGGAATTAAACACAATAAAGCGTTTGGTGATGCCATCTACAATGTTACCAAAATAAAAAAAGACATATCGGCTGTTACTAAAGTCACTTATTCTTTGCTTTCTGATGAGCAGGTGAGCAACTTTCATGACCTGCTTAGAGAAGAGCCCAAATCGGAAATCCCTGTATCATCAACTTTCAATCTTCAATATTCTGCTATCACTTCAAAGGCTAAATATCTCATTGAAAAAAAGATCCAGGCATCTGATCCAATTCAGGAACTGCTAAACGATGCAGCACTAGCCGCGTGGGTGAGAACAGGTCGGGGCCACCATCAAGAGAAAAGAGATAGATGCGCATTTTGTGGCAGCAACCTTCCTGACGATTTGTGGGAGAGACTGGACAATCATTACAATCAGGAGTCTGAAGAGCTTCGTCAAGAATTGGAGGCCCTGCTTGTATCGATTAAACGTGAGCAATCCCGAGTTTCAAATTTACTGATAATCAAAAACTCGGATTTCTACTCTAACTTCGCACCCGACTTGGATTCATTGGCAGAACAGTTGACCACCTTAACAAGGTCTTACAATGAGTGTCTGGATTTAACAAAAGAACAGATCGAAAAGCGAAGAGATGATATTTTTGCACCTTTTGAATTTAAACCATCCACGTCTGTTGAAGAAGATTTGAATTCGGTTAGGGATTCGTATGAGCAAATCAGAAACAAATCTAACCAGCTTACAGTTTCACTAAGTTCAGATCAATCTGAAGCTCGTGCGGCTTTGCGCCTCCATGAAGTTTATACATTCGTAAACGATATTAAGTATGAAGACGAGTGTAAGGCCATCGAGGAACTGAATGAGGCCATGGGTAAGGCAGAGGCGGCTAAAAAAACTGTAAAAGATACAGTTGATGCTAAACGAGCACAGATCGCTGAACTGAAGGCCCAGTTAAAAGATGAAAGCAAAGGAGCTGACCGGGTAAATGATTATCTGAATAATTTCTTTGGACACAACTCTCTCTCACTTAAGGCGATTGAAGAGACCCCAGGAAACGTATCATCTGGATATCGATTTGAGATAACTCGAAACGATAAAAAAGCATTTCATCTAAGCGAGGGTGAATGTAGCCTGATAGCTTTCTGTTATTTTATGGCTAAACTTGAAGATATCGAGACTAAAGGTAACCAACCGATTATCTGGATTGATGATCCCATTTCTAGTTTGGATTCAAACCATATCTTTTTTGTCTACAGCCTTATTAACGCAGAGATTGTAACACCGGAGAAATATGAAGATGGCGGTGAACAAAAAGAACGTGCTTGTTTTAAGCAGCTATTTATTTCGACTCACAACCTGGACTTCTTGAAATATCTGAAGCGTCTTCCGGGAGCTTTAAACAAAAAGAAGTCTCAATACTTCATCATTACCCGAACAAATAAAACTAGCAGCATCACATTGATGCCAAGTTACCTGAAGGACTACGTTACAGAATTTAATTTTTTATTTCATCAAATTTACAAATGCGCTAATGCACAAGTTGAGAGTGATGAAAATCATGATTGCTACTACAACTTTGGAAACAATGCCCGCAAGTTCCTTGAAGCATTCTTGTATTACAAATACCCAAATGCAATAGAAAAAGATGACAAGTTGGCGCGTTTTTTCGGAGATGATGCATTAGCTGCATCACTAACTGATCGAATAAACAATGAGTTTTCCCATTTAGCGGGTATGTTTGAGAGAGGTGTTATACCGATTGATGTTCCTGAGATGAAGACCACAGCAAACTTTATATTGAATAAAATTAGAGAAAATGATCCAGATCAATACTCTGCTTTACTAGAGAGTATTGGTGTTACTGATGATAACAATCATTCCTTAGTAGAATAAGCTTTCTTGGCTCATGAATTTAAAGATTAATATAGACATAAATCTAGGATAAGGTTTTTAAAATGAATGAAATAATATGCCCAAGCTGCAAAACGGCATTTAAAATTGATGAGGCTGGATACGCGGACATCCTCAAACAAGTTCGAGATACCGAATTTGAACAACAGCTTCACGAACGTCTTCAATTGGCTGAAAAAGAAAAGGATAATGCTGTTGAGCTTGCCAAAAGCCAGGTCACCAATGATATGCAAAAGTCTTCTGCTGAAAAAGATGCAGAAATTAAAGAATTAAAGGCCAAATTGAAAGCGGGTGAGACTGAGAGGAAGTTGGCTGTCAATGAGGCTTTAGTCGTTGTAGAAAAGGAAAGAGATGTCCTCGCTAACGAACTTGAACACTTAAAAAAGGATTATGAAACAGCCGCTAAAATTATTGAAGCTGATCGAGCTAAAGAACTGCAAGACATTGCGGCCAAGAAGGAAGCAGAGATACAAGATCTGAAAGCCAAGCTCACCAATATTGAAGTCGCACAACAGTTAGCAATTACTGAAGCTGTGGGCAAAGTTGAAAAAGAACGTGATGAGTTGAAAAATGGTTTAAAACATGCCGAACTCGAAAAACAACTCTCAGAAAAATCATTAAAAGACAAATATGAAACTCAAATTAAAGATCGCGATGATGCAATTGAGCGGTTACGTGATATGAAAGCTCGACTTTCTACTAAGATGGTGGGCGAAACCCTTGAACAACACTGCGAAACAGAATTCAATCGGATAAGAGCAACAGCATTCCCTCGCGCATATTTTGAAAAAGATAATGATGCTAAGACAGGAAGTAAGGGTGACTATATTTTCCGTGATACAGATGAAAATAAAACTGAAATTGTCTCAATCATGTTTGAAATGAAAAACGAGAATGATACAACTGCCACCAAAAAGAAAAATGAAGATTTTTTTAAAGAGCTTAATAAAGACAGAAATGAGAAAGATTGCGAATATGCCGTTCTAGTCTCATTGTTAGAACCAGAAAGCGAACTTTATAATTCTGGTATTGTTGATGTATCTCACAGGTACCATAAGATGTATGTTATTAGACCACAATTTTTTATTCCAATTATTACTCTTCTCAGAAATGCATCGATGAAGTCCATAGAGTACAAAACCGAGTTAGCCTTGGTTAAAGCACAGAATATTGATATCACCAATTTTGAGAACGATCTTGATCAGTTTAAAACGGCTTTTGCGAAAAATTATGACCTTGCATCTAGGAAGTTTCAGACTGCAATAGATGAGATCGACAAGTCTATAGACCATCTACAGAAAACTAAAGATGCTTTATTAGGCACTAACCGAAATCTACGGCTCGCAAATGATAAAGCTCAGGATGTAACTATTAAAAAGCTGACCAGAAAAAACCCGACTATGGCGGAAAAATTTAAAGATTTGAATCGTCAGGATTCACAAGATATTTAGTAGGTAACAGTCTAAGGATAGCCTAATGCACATTATCAATGGAAACCTACTTTACTCACCATCAGATTTAACTCTCTTCATCGAAAGCCCATTCGCTTCTTGGATGGAGCACCTTGCAGCAGTCTCACCAGAACAATGCCCAGAACGTGATGCCAGCGATTCAATGATGACCATGCTTCAAGACAAAGGCGAAGAGCATGAAAAGGCTATCTTAAATGAATTCATCGAAAAGGGGCTGTCAGTTGTTGACGCAAGTAACTCACCAGATAAAGAGTTAGCAACCGTTGAGGCAATGAACTCAGGTGCAGACGTTATCTTTCAAGCATGCCTCAGTAAAGGCGCATTTAAGGGCTATGCAGATTTTTTAGTGAAGGCGGTTGGTTCAAGTAATCTAGGTGATTACCACTATGAGGTTTGGGACACCAAGCTCTCTAAATCCATTAAACCTTACTTTACGGTACAACTTTGTTGTTATGAAGATATGCTTCAAAGCGCTCAAGGTAGGCGATCAGAATCCTTTGTCATTGTACTGGGGGATGGCGAACAACAACGTTTAAGAACTGATGACTACTATTTTTACTATGAGTCCGTTAGAAATAGCTTTATGGAGGCCCACAGTAATTTTAATGACTCAGATATGCCAAACCCCGCAGATTCAAAATCATGGGGCAACTGGCAAGAATATGCAAAGAAGCTATTAACCGAATCTGATCATCCATCGCAGGTTGCAGGCATCACCCGCTCTCAAATCAAAAAACTGTCTAAGGTCGGTATCAGCACAATGGCTGAACTTGCCGATTCAGATATTGAAAGAGTACCAGGGATGAGTGCTGCTGTTTTCAATAAGTTAAAATCCCAGGCCAAAATTCAAAAAGCGAGCGAAGGGCAAAAGGCACCGCTGTTTGAAGTGTTGGTACCAGAGGAAGGTAAAAAGCAAGGCTTGGCTCTGTTACCCCCTCAATCAGCTCTTGATGTGTTTTTCGATATTGAAGGGTTTCCATTAATAGATGGTGGATTAGAGTACTTGTGGGGCAATACTTACTTTGATCCGAATGGACAAAGACAATTCAAAGAATTTTGGGCCCACTCTCATGAAGAAGAGAAGGTGGCTTTTAAGAGTTTCATTACGTGGGTCTATGAACTTTGGCGACAAGATCCGAAGATGCATATCTATCACTACGCTAACTACGAGATAGCGGCCTGCCGTAAACTGATGAGCCGGTATGGGGTTTGTGAGTATGAGGTCGATCAACTGCTGCGTAATGAAGTGTTCGTTGACCTATATAAGATTGTAAAAAGTGGTCTATTGATCGGTGAGCCAAAATATTCAATCAAGAACGTTGAACACCTCTATCGTGGCCAACGGGAAACAGAGGTAGGCACCGGCGGTGACTCTGTTGTTGTTTATGAGCACTGGCGGCAAAACCCTGATGGTAAGATATGGCATGATTCAAAAATTCTCAATGATATTCGTGACTACAACATAGATGACTGCAATAGCACCCAAGAGTTGGTTGATTGGCTACGAAAGCAGCAGTTTGATCACGGAATATCATATCTCGGTAGAACCAGTGTGGATGAGCCTGAAATACCTGACGAAGTTACTGAACGTACTAAGCTAAGAGACAAACTTCTGAGTCAATCAGAGTCCGTAGGCGATGAAATTGATGCCTCACTATCTGAAAACTTGGCGTGGTCATTAGAGTTCCATCGAAGAGAGTCAAAACCTGTATTTTGGCGGCTATTTGATCGCCTAGGGTTAACAGAGATTGAGCTAACTGACGATCTTGATTGTCTTGCCATATGCGAGCGTTCAGACACACCACCATTCAAGCCGACTCCAAAAGCCAGAAACCATGCGTTTGAATATCGGTTTAATCCAAATCAAGAATTCAAGCTGGCAAACACAACCTCATTTTACGTCCTGGGTGAAGAAAACGAAAAAGGTGATCGACTAAAAGTTGCTGTGTTGCCTGATCACACATCCTTGGGGGAGGGTATCATCACTGTACAAGCTAAAGACGAACCTCCACCCATCATTACCCTGATACCTGATGAATACGTAAGACCCGACCCAATACCACAGTCAATCGAAGATGTAGTGAAAGCTTATGACGCAGGAGCCTTGGGAGATTGCGCTATCGTTGATTTTCTCAAACGGGATTATCCGAGAATCAAGCATATCACCCCTGGCCAGCCCATAGCTGACAATCATGATCCAAGTGTTCGGTTGGCACAGATCATTAAAGCAATAGTCAATCTTGATAACTCCTACTTGCCGATTCAAGGCCCTCCTGGTGCAGGAAAGACCTACACAGGTAAGCACGTGATCGCAGAACTTTTACGGCAGGGTAAGAAAGTTGGTATCAGCTCAAACTCGCACAAGGCGATCAATAATTTGCTGCTTGGTACCGTTAAATACTCAGCTGAGAAAGGTATCGATGCATTCTTTGGGTGTACTAAAGCGACAGATGATGAATTAGAAGAACTAGGCGTCAGCATACTCAAAAACAAAGACATCATTAATCACTGTGATGGTGCTTGTGTCATTGGTACCACAGCATGGGGATTTTCAAGGGATGATCTGAAAGAACAATTCGATTATCTTTTTATCGATGAGGCAGGGCAGGTATCGGTGGCGAATTTAATAGCCATGAGCCGCGCCACTAAAAATATCATCCTGATGGGTGACCAGATGCAGCTTGGACAGCCTGCCCAGGGAACACACCCCGGTGAAAGTGGCTTGTCAACACTGGATTATCTACTGCACCATACACCCACAATACCTGAGGATAGGGGGGTATTTTTAGAAACCACCTACCGGATGCATTCGTCAGTTAACCAGTTCATCAGTGATGCTATTTATGAGGGTAAGCTACATTCTCACCCCGATAATGATGTGCAAACAATACAGGTGCCAGACGGTTATAGAGGAAGCCTCAATAAAGAAGCGGGTTTGGTGTTCCTACCAGTCGAGCACGAAGGCAATACACAAGCAAGCGATGAAGAAATACAAGCCATACAATCAGCGGTTAATGATCTGATAGGGCGAAAGTCTACCGACAAGAGCGGATCTAGCCGACCGATTAGCTTGGCCGATATGCTATTTGTAGCCCCTTATAATTTCCAGGTTAACAAGCTCAGAGAAGCCTTAGGTGATGATGCTAAGGTAGGAAGCGTCGATAAGTTTCAAGGGCAAGAGGCTCCAATCGTGTTTTTCAGCATGTGTGCAAGTGATGCTAATGATTCACCACGGGGTATTGATTTTCTCTTTGATAGAAACAGAATCAATGTAGCAATCTCACGTGCTCAATCATTGGCCATTATCGTTGCTAATCCTGGTCTTGCTAACGCTTCTGCAAGTAACATTGAGCAACAGCAGAAAATCAATACTTTTTGCCAGATTGTTCAGTACGCCCAGAGGGAGGATTAAAGAATTAAACGCATATAAACCCGACAAATGCTACCATTAAAAAAGTGTGCACATGTTTTTTTGTCGAGTTATGACTATTTATTTTGTCTAAAATAGGTGGGTGATTTTAAGGTGTATAGAAGCCTCTTTACCATTCTTGAAAAATATGCTTCTCAGGAAATCCCCGATATAGAGCTCAGTGGCATTAATAAAAATATTCGTAATTTTTTTGAATCTGCCGCTGAAGATAATTGGTTTACCTGACACATACGGGCCAAAAAGGAAGTTTGAATCTTATAAGGCCATCATTTCAGCCTAAATTCGAGGATCTTTTTTATGTTGAATGAACTCGAATTTGCAGCTTTCGTGAAGTCGAATTCACCCTGCAAATTAACGTGCCGCCAGCTTTGAATTGAACCGTAGGTGATGCTTTCCATCAGAGCTTTCCGTTTAGATTTACTCCTTGTTTTAGCCAGCTTTTGTGACAAGTAGAGGTAATTCCAGAGCACGATACAATTCTGAATCAATGTCTTGCAAGCGATCACTTTTGCCTGTTCTTCCGGCTCAGATACATGAATTTCCCCACTTCGTCCGTAAAAAATTGCCCTACCAAATCTATTTGAGAGCTCCACGCGATTGAGCATGTGTGTGATTCGCTGCCTGAGTTTAACATCATCACTATAGGTCAGGAGAAACTGTGACTTAATAATCCGGCCAAACTCTTTCATTGCCTTGTAAAGAGGGTGTTCACTGGAATATGAGTTCAACCGTTTAAAGAACTGAGAAGCCGTCACTCTTTTAAGTTTCAGGCTGACCATGAGCCTGAGAATGTCATCCCAGTTTTCTTTGATCAGCTTGGTATTGATTTTTCCGCCAGGCAAAAGCTGATAGCCTTTCTTTTCATAGTGTTCCTTGGATTTGAATGCGTACAGAGTTTGCTTTTGGTGCTTTTTAATCCTTGGGGCGAAGGTCGTACCGATGAGATGGGTTGCAGCAAAAATGAATTCAGTATATCCATGCGTGTCTGTTGAGTGAATATCGCTTTTGATCACATCATTATGTAGTAGGCCATCCAGTACAAAGCTGGCCTCACGGTCAGATGAGCTGAGCACGGTTGAGTAGAATAGGGCGTCTGAATCGTCGATAAAGGTATATGCACTAATACCTTTTCCTTTGCCAAAATATTTGTAGGAGTAGGTCGCTAGTAGTGAATCAACGACAACTCGCATCTTTTTGCCGTCACTGGATGTATGAATCAGATCTTCATCTTCCTTAAAGAGTTTTGACAACGCCAGCCGTTTAATCATTCCAACTACTTTATCATTGGCTGCATCAATGTTTTTGAGTGAAAAGAACCAGTTGAGGGTTTGGCTTAGGGTGTTTTCATTAATTCCAACAGATATGCCGGCTATCTTATCCTCACCAATATTGCACCCCATAGCAATAATCCCAGCGATTAGGGTGATTGGATTAGGCTTTAGTTTGTTATTTTTGTGCGCCAGGTGTCCAAATGAGTCCAAAAAACCCGTGGTCTGATGAATTTCATTCAATACTTTAATGATAGGTACAAAGCCAATATCTGAAAAGCTATTCTGCACTTTTCTTGGATTGACGTAGGTTTTGGTCTTCGGTGTGTGAAGTGTATAGCTCCCATCTTCTTTGAATTTTATATGGGGGTTTTCACCGTTGTTTATATGATCGTTTGCCTCTGAGTACTTATCATCCAAAACTCTCTTTAACTGCTCCAACAACTTATTGATATCCCTAAAATGAGACAAGCCAGCTAACTTTATTAGTGATTCTTTTTGGTTGCTCCAGGTCTCTTGGTCAATTAAGTAATTGTTTATCGTTCGATAGCGATAGGAGTAGTTGAAGCAGAGCTTGCCGCCTTTAATCGCATCACACATTGAGGCGAATAGCCTAATTTTGTAGAATGATGGTTTAATCTTTCCCTTGTCATCTCTACAAAAGTCAACCATGTCTTTATCCATAAAATCAATGGGTGCATCTGAACCCAAAGCATCAGTGTTTTCTCGGTAGTAGTTAATTGCTTCAACAATTGAATCCAGTGAATTGGCCGTATCTATTTCTAGCGCTTGAATCAACAGAGATACACGCGTTTGTAATTTCCTTGATTGTTCTTGAAGAGCTTCATTGAAAGCTGAATCTTGAGCTAGATCCGTCATTGCTTTCTTAACCTCATCGAGGTCAACCGAATTATCTATTGGTTTTCGTGATTCAAGCAGATCTTTAATCGCTTTTACCTTTCCTTGATCAGTCATAGCAGCGTTATTTACGATAGACTGTATTTGATCCATTGCATCCTGCAGGGCAGTATGATCATTGAGTAAGAATTTGAGCGCCTTTTTAGTTTTTTTACCTCTGGTTTGACCTTGTTTTTTTGAACTTCGTTTAGCTGCATTTCTTCGGGTTTGTACTGCGCGCAATAAGATATCAATGAGGTAGTCATGCCGCTTGTAAAGCTGATCTTGGATGAACGCCAAGAGGCGCAGATATCGGTCATTCGGGTTCTTGATCCGCTTTAGTTGTGACAGTTTTGCTGTGCTGACCCATTCGCCATAGTAAGCAATCGCTGGGTCAGTTAGGTTGAGCTGCCCAGCCAAAGGCTCCAATATTTTAAATGCTTCCTTAATCTCACAGAATAGGGCAACTGAAGATTGAATAGCCTGAGGATTTTCGGCATGGCTGATGTGTTTCCAAACATTCAGCTTTGATACAGAGGCGCCGTTGTCTTTAACAGTTAATGCATCTAACAATGCTTTCTGTTCTTCATTGATATTCTCCGCCACGATTTGTCCAAGCCGTTCTTCATAAACATTGATAGCATCTGTGATCAAGCGTACAAATGTGTCATATCCAGGAATTTCAATCCTCTGTTGATGTAATTGAGCGCAGGCATGGTAAATCATCGTTTTTGGATGAGTGTGACTAATTGCGAGTTGCTCTAAGATTTCTTTAAGAATGCCTTTCGCATTGCGGCCAAAGCCCTGAAAACCGGTTGCTTTAAGCACAGTCTGAGTATGTGACTGGTGGATTTTAGTATTCTTTGCGTAGGCATCTTCATCAAACGAATCTGGATCTATCCCTAGTTGTTGGGCGACATGCCGGATATCTGATGGCCTAAAATCAGCAGGTTTGAAAAATCTCCCGGCGGCTTTGAAGTATCCGTAATGCAGTACCAGCGCGACTTTAAATGTCTCAGAACGCATTCTACCTAGCGTGTCAATCAGAGATTCTGAGAGTCGAAAATAATCTGCTCGCTGGTCTGCAGAGAACCGTGGAGGTTTTTCGAAGGATCTTATTTCTTCGGCTGTAAAGATGATGAGTCTAGACATGGCGGTAACGCTTGCAGTTTAAATATCAAACAGAGGTTGTTTTCTGCTTCTTTTTTATTCCAGTAGCTAAGGATAAATTTTGTGTCGCCGCATGTCTATCGGTTTGATTGACGTGGCGGTAATGCATGGTGGTGCTAATATCAGTATGGCCTGCATTCTCTTGTGCAACTTTGAGTGGTGCTCCCGAGTCCAACAGATAAGTCACGTAGCTGTGCCTCAACCAATGTGCGGATGCTGAACGCAGTTTCGAGGCCTGCCTTGGTGCTTTTGTCTCAATTCGATCTGCAGCCAAATTAAAGGTCCAGCGAAGGATTTGATCGATACGTCTCGTGCTAATCGATTGTTTCAGGTTTTGCATGGGAATAAGCGGTGTGCGTTCTCTGAATTTCGGCTCTCTGGATGAAAGGCCAACAGAAGTTCTGAACTCAGCCAATACCTCTAATAATTCATTTGGCACGGGGATCTCGCGTGTTTTTTTCCCTTTGCCCGTTACACGCAGAAACCAGTTGTTTTCGCGTTGCATAAAATTTCCCATGCGATGCTCGGCAGCTTCAGCAATACGCATACCCGTATAGAATAATAACATGATGATATAACGCGCTCTGATCACCTGGAATAGGGCGGTATCATCAGATTCATCTATGGGGTATGTTGCAAGCGTATCCAAGACAGCATGGATCTCCTTGAGCTCAAGATAACGGTCTACCAGTTTGGGTTTGCCTTGCCGTTTCTTTCGTCTTCGATTAACGGCCAATGGATTACCCACTAGATAGTTGGTTTGTACCAGATAGTTGAAGAACGAATCTAGAATGGCCACAGCGCGCTTGATTGAAGTTTCACTGAGTCCTTTGACAAAGGGGCGCCAGTCTGGGTTATTTGAACCATCTTTTTTGAACCGAGCCAAAGAAGGCCCACACCAAAGCTTTTTAGGCTTGGGGCTTTTCAAAAACGCCTGGTAAGCAACAAGGTCATCACGGCGCAAATCTGAGACTGCTTTTTTCTGGATATGGATGCACCATAGCAGGAGATTTTCGATCTCTTTGATGTAGCCTTTAAGCGTGCCTGGCGAATCTGTGTATTCAGATAAGAAGCTTCGAATCGCTGTCAGATCATCCTTGGCATTGATGAGCTGGATGTCACTTTTTTTGTTGTAACCAGCTGAGTTGATAGACAGCAACTCTTGGTCTGAAGACTTTAGTGAGAGGTCATATTCGAATAGTGGCAATATCGGGGCTTGATCCATGATTTTCCTCCTTGCCTGCCCCAGTATACACTATTCCGAAAATAATATTATTCGGAAATATGATATGTGTATTATTGGCCTTCCCACCCTGTAATTCATGGAATAATCATTCTCTAATGAGATTCCTTTATCTCAATTAGAGCTGAATCGATGATATTTTTTGAGCTACGTAAAAACAACAAAGCGATTAAGCTAGCCACGGCAACATCTGGCCAATGACTTTGCGTTACGGTAACACCAATAGCAGCGAGAATAACCATGATATTACTTATCGCATCGTTACGGCTACAAATCCATACAGATGACCGATTACTATCACCCTCCCGATAATGATAAAGAAGCCCAGCGCTTCCCAGGTTAACGATCAAAGCGAGCACGCCCACGGCACCCATAATTTCAGCTTGAGGAACAGCATTTGTTAATGCATGGTAAATACTGTTTCCCATTACAAACACACCCATCAAGGCCATGGTTGCGCCTTTAATAAGAGACGCTCTAGCACGCATGACTAGGGTTTTATTCAATACGTACAAGGAAATACCATAATTAGCAGCATCAGCAAAAAAATCACCTGCGTCAGCAAGCAGTGAAACAGACTTTGAGTAAAAGCTTGCGAACACCTCCACAAAAAACATACCAGCATTGAGAACAAAAATAATCCACAGTATTTTTCTATAACGCGTATCGGTTAAATCACCACAACTATCATTGCTACATCCGCCCATATAAATTCCTCATTACCATTATTTTAAAGCCAACGTCTTACCTGTGAACAATACTGTAAATAGGTGTCTCCATGTGACTGTGTTAAGTATTCCTCTTCAAGTGCAACCTGCACCTGAATCAATGCGATATCGAGCATCAGAATTGTTAAACTGATTGCGTTTGGTAGTACAAGAAAAAATCCAAAGGAAATAAATATCACACCCACGAATATTGGGTTTCTGGAGTACTGAAAGAGCCCTTTCTGTACAAACTCTGTTTTGGTCTCAAGGTCAATACCTATTCGCCACGAAGCACCCATCTGTGATTGAGCAGTTACAACCCAGATAAGACCCGCAGACATTACAAGCATACCTATCCACTGGGAAAATATGCCCTCAATCATAGTCACTGGGCCTAAAGCAGCATAGGTCTCTGGAAAAAACGCATAAAGAATCACGACCAATACCGATATAAAAGGAAGAATCTTAAAATAAAGGCCAGTAATCGATTCAGCGCCTATTTTTTTATTGAGTTTGAATGCATTGACTCCTGTTTTCCTTGAAACAACAAAGTTGCGCCAAAGAACTGCTACGCCAAAAAAACAGATAAAGTATATGCCCATAAAAATCATGATAAAGGTTTGCATAATATGTTTGTGCTGAGCTAAATCAGCATACCTCCTTTAAGATTGAACCGGTTTCTCATTTCTATGCACCAAACGGTATAAAGCAGGTAACACAAAGAGGGTTAACAGTGTAGAAGAAATAATACCGCCAATCACTACTGTTGCCAAAGGGCGCTGTACCTCTGAGCCAGCGCCTATATTAATGGCCATAGGCACAAACCCTAATGAAGCTACTAGAGCTGTCATAAGAATTGGACGGAACCGTGTCAAAGCACCCTCGATAATAGCTTTTTCTGCCTGTATGCCTTGATCCATTAGATTTTTAATAAAAGAAACCATAACAACACCATTTAACACCGCAACACCAGAAAGCGCGATAAATCCAACACCAGCAGAAATAGATAATGGAATGTCTCTAAACCATAGCGCCGCAACACCGCCGGTGAGCGCAAGGGGAACACCTGAGAAAATAAGTAATGCTATACGTGCGGAACTAAAGGCCATAAATAACAACCCAAAGATCAACAAAAGAGCCACGGGTACGACAATCATTAAGCGCTCTCGTGCTGAGATAAGCTGTTCAAAGGTGCCGCCATAGTCAACCCAATATCCTGCAGGTAAATCGACTTGATTTCTAACAACCTGCTGAACTTCCTCTACAAATCCCCCAAGATCACGACCCCGTACATTAGCGGTTACCACCACACGGCGCTTACCATTCTCACGACTGATTTGATTAGGGCCATATGCGATTTCTAAGTGAGCTACTTCCTTCAAGGGAACGTAATCCGGTCCTTCATTGGGTCTATGAGAAGGTGTTCGTATGGGTATAGGCAGTCGCTCTAAGGTTTTTATATCGGTTCGCAGATGATCTGGCAGCCTAACGATCACATCAAATCGCTGATCTCCCTCAAATAACTGCCCGGCCTCTCGACCTCCTAATGCTACCTGTACCACCTCCTGAACATCCATGATATTTAAGCCATACCGATCAAGACGAGCTCGATCAGGGTGTATAGACAGGACGGGTAAACCTGAGACCTGTTCCACTTTCACATCAGCCGCACCATCAACCTTTTGTAAGGTTGCCAAGACGCGTTGTGCCGACGCCAATAGTTGCTCAAGATCATCTCCATACACTTTAACGGCAAGATCACTGCGAACACCTGATATGAGCTCATTGAATCGCATCTGTATGGGTTGGGTAAACTCGTAATTGTTGCCAGGAAGCTGTTTTAACGCGTCTTCCAATTCATGCACTAAATCAGCTTTAGGTTTTTCAGGGTTAGGCCACTGATCACGCGGATTAAGCATCACGAAGGTATCTGCTACATTTGGCGGCATGGGATCGGTTGCCACTTCCGGCGTCCCAATCTTACTGAAGACCTCTTTAACCTCTGCAAATTGCTGCACAGTTTTTTCCACATCAATCTGCATATCTACGGATTGACTTAGGCTGGTACCAGGAATACGCATTGCGTGAAAAGCAATATCCCCTTCGTCCAGACTTGGGATGAATTCAGTACCTAATCGTTGGGCCACCTTCAAGCTAACTACGACCAGTATAACGGCGCTCAAAATCACGACTATAGGATATTTTAAACTGAACTGAAGAAGCGGTCGGTAAAGGCTTTTACCGTGCCTAATCAAAATGCTTTCCTTTTCTTCTACCTTTCCGGTTACAAATAAGGCCACAGCTGCTGGAACAAATACGAGTGACAGTACCAGTGCTGACAACAGAGCCGTAACCACTGTAAAGGCCATAGGGTGGAACATCTTTCCCTCGATACCCGTCAGTGAAAAAATAGGAAGGTACACAACGGTAATAATGAAAACGCCAAATAAACTGGGTTTAATCACCTCAGCAGTGGCTTCAGCTGTAAGCTTGAAGCGCTCTTCCCTTGTTAAAAGCCTACCTAGCGATTGTTGCGCCATGCCAAACCGTCGAATGCAGTTCTCTATGATGATGACCGCACCATCGACAATTAGACCAAAGTCCAATGCCCCTAGGCTCATCAGGTTACCGGATACGCTCCGCTCGACCATTCCAGTAATCGTCATCAGCATCGCGATGGGAATTACGCTGGCTGTAATAATTGCAGCCCTAATATTGCCAAGCAGCAAAAACAGGATAACAATCACTAAAAGTGCGCCTTCTAAAAGATTTTTTTCAACAGTGGCAATCGTGCGATCCACGAGTGAGGTGCGATCATAGACAGGCAGCGCGATGACTCCTTCAGGCAAACTATCGTTAACAACGTCTAGTTTTTCAGCAACTCGCTGTGCAACACTACGACTGTTTTCCCCCATTAACATCATGACGGTGCCTAAAACCACTTCTTCGCCATTGTGAGTTGCTGCTCCACTGCGTAAAGGTGATCCAAGTGCCACATCGGCAATATCTCGAATACGAATTGTCAGTTCATCACGCTTGGCAACAATAATATGAGCGATATCATCGATGGTTTTAATCTGGCCTGGAATGCGGATTAAGTATTGCTCTCCGTTTTTTTCAATATAGCCAGCGCCAACATTAGCATTATTGTTTTCAAGTGCCTCGATCACATCTCGGATGGTCAAGTCATACGCTAGAGTACGCTCAGGGTAAGGCATCACGTGAAATTGCTTTTCATAGCCTCCAATGGAGTTTACCTCGACAACACCTTTTAGGTTTCTTAGTTGCGGAACAATAATCCACTCTTGTACAGTGAGTAAGTCCATTGGGGTATAGGGTACCCCTTCCTCTGATAAAGCGCCGTGCTTGGCCTCAACCACGTAGGAAAACACCTCACCTAAACCAGTCGCAATAGGACCCATAATAGGTTCAAGACCTGGGGGTATTTCTCCTTTAATTTGCGACAATCGTTCGTTCAGTAACTGACGGGCAAAATAAATATTTGTACCATCCTCAAACACTACGGTAATCTGACTTAATCCATACCGAGATAAAGAGCGTGTGGACTCAAGCTTTGGAATTCCTGCCAAGACGGTCTCAATTGGAAAAGTCACACGCTGTTCAACCTCCAGCGGTGAGTAACCTGCGGCTTCGGTATTTATCTGTACTTGAACATTGGTTATATCAGGTACTGCATCAATCGATAATCGATTGAAATTATAAATACCCAGTGCCATACAGCCGACTACAGCGAACATAACCAGCCAACGGTGCTGTATAGAAAGAATTATTAGTCGTTCTAACATGTATGCTCCCTCTGCTTAGTGTTCGTGCTCAGCTTCTGATTTACCGATGTCTGCTTTGACGATAAAGCTCCCCTGGCTGACATACTGCTCACCTACACTTAAACCGGTTTTAACTTCAATAAAGCTGCCATCGCTAATACCCAATGTGACAGGCCGCAGTTCATAGGTATTGCCTTCTTTTATGAACACTACCGTCTGGTCTTCCATTCGCTGTATGGCCTCTTCACTTACGGCCATCGCCACCTCTTGCTCTGAAACCATAACGTCACCCTCTACAGTCATACCGGGGCGCCAATGTTTTTGGTGATTATCAATTGCAACGATGGCAACCACCGTTTGGCTTAACGCATCCACAGTGGGTTGAATCAGGTGAATTGGAGCAATCTGCTCTTGATCATTTTCTAAGGTATGCACTCGAACTTTATGGTCGAGTTTTACACTGGAGAGATCACGCGGGAAAACATGAAACTCTGCCCAGACTTGAGATAGGTCAGCAACGATGAAAATACGTTCTTCTCCCGTAACATTCCCTACATTGGTATTACGATCCAGAACAATACCTCTGGTGGGTGATTTTACCTGGTAGGTTCTTAAGCTTTCATTGGCTTCAATGACAGCCAAAACCTGGTCCTTTTTAACCGACTCGCCCCAGTTTACATTTACCTTTTTTACTATTCCTGGGAAGCGTGCACGCACTTCAGCAGTGGTGTCTCGGTTCAATATAATACGCCCAGTTAGCGGCAATACTTCTTTGATATGGGCAGGTTTGACCTCACTCACATGAATTCCTGCAGCATTCGCTGATTTGGGCGATATTTCAGTGCGTCCTTCTTCATGCTCTTGGTGGTCATGATTATGGTGGTCGTTGTGGTGTTTATGGTCAGCATGCGTGCCACCGTCATCTGTACGTTGGCTGTGATCATCCTCATGTTTTATGTGTTTCTGACTCTCATTATGCTCACCTTCTTCGTGATCATCGCGCTCTTCATGTTGCTCATGATGAGCGTGGTTGTAATGATTGTCAGCTGCTAAGGAGAATCCACTCACTAACATCAATACCGAAAAAAGAGTAATGGTTGTAAATTTCATTATTTTTCTCCTTTATAACTAGTCAATCTCTCCACATGAGCGCGAGCAGCATGATAACGTCTTAAAGCATCGTGGTATTGTGATCGGGCATCAAACAAGGTTCTCTGAGCATCCAGTACCTCAAGATATGGAAACTTACCCCTCTCATATCCGGATCGCGCTAATGCAAAGGATTTTTCAGCGGCAGGTAACAATGATTGTTTTAATCGACTGGCTTCAGCATAAGCCATACTCCATGCCTGCCAGTTTTCACTCAGCTGTTGTTCAAGTAACCGTATGGTTTGTTGAGATTCGTTGTCAGCTTGATGCAACTCAGCTTGAGCTTTCACTATGTTGCCTCTATTTTGATTATGTAGTGCAATTGGGATTGAGACACCTATCATCAAAGCCTGATCACCGCTTTCACGAAAATCTCGTAAGCCAAAACTAATATTCGGATCTGGTTTTGCTAACGCTTGTTCAAGCTTTAGCGAAGATTGCTTTTCAGATTTTAAGTATTGCAATCGTTGTATATCAGGCGCACGCATTAACAATTGCTGGTAATGAATTAATGTTTCAGGTGGTTGTAACGCATAGAAATGACTATGATCCAAAGAAAAGTTAAGTTCTGATGCCCCCCAAAACCTCGCCAAAGTCACCTTAGCAATCACAAGCTGCTGCTTATGTTGTTCACGGGCGATAACACTCATCGCATGTGCGACATCAGCTTTACTTTTTTGAATCTCTGAATCAGCTGCCGCTTTTACACGCTTGGTTACTGTTTTCAAAACGTTGTTTGCCAGTTTTTCTTGCTCTATTGCTAGCTTAACTGATTCAGCCTCGGACAAAACATTTGCATAAGCAATGTGTACATCTCGTTCAATCGTTAGGCGTGCAGCAATGTAAACATTATTAATTTGCTCTTTAATCGCCTTGGCTACATCTTGACGGGCTAACCGTTTATCCTTTTTTTCAAGTGTCTGACTCACTTCAAGAGTAAACTCAGCCGCATCGGCACCGCTGAACTCACCGGTACCTATAATATTCTCTGCGTCAAAAGAGAGTTCTGGGTTAGGTTGATAACTTGACTGAAGTTCAGCTCCTTCAGCTGCCTCAATTTGGCCTCTTAAAGACTTCAAGTATGGGGATTCATCAATTGCTCGTTTTATAGCATCAGGTAACGTTAGGATATCTCCTTGATTGTAAACTGACCCTTCATAATCGTGGTCAGCATGAGAGTGCGGCTCATTAAATGAGTTGCCTGCAAAAGTATGTTGTGTTATCAGCATGGTCATGAGCAGATTGCTCGCCATCACTAATCGAAGTGTTGTCGGCATTTATAGATTTCCCAAAGCAACAGTGATCAAAAGACATTTACGTTTTGCCATAGGCAACACGCATTAGCATATTCCTGTGAGTAGGCAGTTTAAGCTCTGGGAGGTCGGGATGGAGGGTGTCGATGGTGAGACGGATAGTTGCTGTCATCTCGTGAGAAAAACAAAGCATGATGCTCTAAATGATACGCCACCTTGTTAGTTGTGATGATAGTAACAGTATGGGGACAGGGGCCATGACAACAATCGCAGTAATTATTTTGATCATGATCTTGAAGGTCACTGGTTAACTCAGAATCAACAGCATGTTCATGAAACACATCACCCAGTGTACATGCTCCATGAGCTAAATTAGTAATGTTTAACATTACAATTGCTATTAGCATTATGTAAATAGGATATTTTTTCATGAGAATAACAGCGTATCTAGTTCGCGATAATAATACTTGTATTATAGCAGTTTGTCTGACAAGAGCGTAAGTGTTGAGTCACAAACAGTCGTTGATTGATATTTTTATGATATCTAAACTTCCTTTTTGGCCCGTATGTGTCAGGTAAACCATAATTTAGAAAACAATAGACTTTACAATGGAAAGGGCCCTAGAGACCTGATAGGTACAACATTAATTAATAAAATTGCCTCAAGGCATGATTTTCAAGAAGAGCTAGAAGATATATATCATGACTCTAAAGAAAGAGATATCGATCTTTTAGTTGTTTACTTTGAAGGCTACATCAATTCTGAAAGATCCTTGATGTTTTATGACTACGATGAAAGCAGTATCGAAAATGGCATAATTTCTTTGCCAATATTTTGTGATTTCATAAAAAAAATATACACGATCTTAAAGATTATGTTAAGAACTTGTTTGCCTCGGAAAACGACAACGAAAAGCATTTAAGCGTCTCACTTAACAATAATAAATCTTATTGTCGATTTTCGTTAACAAGTAAAACAGATTGGAGATTTGGTCCAGTCTCTTATGATACAAATACTGTCTCAGAAACCAATAGCAAAGATTTATGGGACGAGATTTTTCAAGAAAATTCAATTAAGGCAAAACACCAATGAAAACCTTTGATCGGATAGGAATAAAAGATGTTTAGTCAATCTGTTGTAGAACAAATTGGATATTATGTTTACTTCCTAAAGGACCCCCGCAGTGGTGAAGTTTTTTATGTCGGAAAAGGGTGTGGTAATCGTGTATTTAACCATCTATCCTGCGCTTTAGGTTCAGATGATGAGAGTGAAAAATTGGACAGAATCAGAGACATAGTTGATTCTGGGTATACAGTACAGAATTTCATCATTAGGCATGGACTATCGGAGAAGGAATCTTTTGAAGTTGAAGCAGCACTAATTGATTTCGTGGGATCATCAAATCTATCAAACGTTCAAGGAGGTCATTACTCCGGCGATTATGGAATCAAAACGGTTGATGAAATTTCAGCAATGTATGAAGCAGAAGATTTTTCAACTGATAGGCCGGTATTATTGATAAATATAAACAAGCTTTACAGTAGAGAAATGTCGTCCAATGAATTATATGAGGCCACACGAAAGTCATGGGTTTTGGGCGATAAAAAAAATAAGGCAGAGTTTGCTATTGCAACGTACCGTGGTCTCACAAGAGAGATATATAAGATAGAAGACTGGTTTCAAGTACCAGAGCATGGTGAAAGAAGATGGGGATTTAACGGTAAAATTGCGGATAATGAAATTAGAGATCAATACAAATATAAATCAATTAAGAGGTATTTTAAAAAAGGAGCTGCCAACCCTATTAAATATCTAAACTGTTAGGGGTCCTGTGGAAGAACCGACAAATTTGACAAGTTTGCATAAACGACCAATT
>JAYPYM010000012.1:20224-33782 GCA_038135915.1 Gammaproteobacteria bacterium | reverse complement strand
CCCCTTATCTCCTTGTATCCCATGTTACGAGCATATTATACATAGTTTTTTCTAGGATGGGATTATTGGTGATAGCCTCGCCATGTATTGGTCTCGCAGCATGGCCAAACCATAGAATCCATTACCATTTTAAATCTCTGGTAACTCTAACTCACCTCTAGATCTTTGGTCGCCAGCATCTGGACCTAGGTGATGCTTTTGGTAAAGGTAGTATAACACCGCTGATAAAACTGCTGTGCCACCAACCACCGGTAGCAGGATTGCTAAAAGATTAGTTCTCTTTCCTTTATTTTCCTCCTGGCCACTCTGCTCCTCATCGGTAGGATTTAGGGTCACCGAAGTTGGCCATGCCGTAATGGTGGGCGCTGTCGAGGGTGTCTCGCTGGGTTCGAGCGTCGGTGAACTTGAAGGCGAGTAACTAGGTTGAACCGATGGTGACTGTGAAGCTGTCGGCATGGCAGTCGCGTTGAAATCGATACCATTGCACAGGCAGTGCATCATGTGTTCTGAAAAAGCAGTAAAGTTTTTACTACCCGCTGTTGCATTGGCATTCTCTTCTAAAATATTTCTCAGATTGTCGGGTAGGCTCTCATAAATGCTTTTCGCAGTCTGACTGCCAATAACACAGGTTTCATTTTCTATCGGTGCATGTGCCACTTCTGGAACAGTTTCACAGGCTTCTGATAGGTCCAAATCCTGAAGAGATTGCAATGATCGCCTGATCAACAGATGAGCCTCTACGTTGGCATAGTTGCCATGATTGACTGGGTCAGGTCTACCGTCTCCCTCTCTATCATCCTCATCACCCAAACAGCCAGGGGTGCCCCAGCTGGTTACACTAGAAATCTGACCTAGCTCATTTACCTGAGCTGAACCTGAGCTACCCGGCATGAGATCGCCGCGAACAAGCGCAAATCGAGTAGGCATTTCACTCGCTTCCTGATAAGAAGATATATTAAGGGTGATTAACGGAGAATGATGAAGGGGTGCACCATTTGCATGGTGGTTGGCGAAAATCGGAAAGCCGTCAAAGAGGTCAATACCTAAAGTGCCAAAGAGCTGACCCGCAACATTGTTTTCGAGCGTGAACAAAGCATAATCTTTCAGGATGGTGGCCTCTTCTCCGTCTACCCGATATTCGAACACAGAGTAGCGATCAATCACATCGAAGCCATAACAGGTTCTGAGTTGCCCAAACTCTGATCCATCATCTTTTTGGCTAGCATCTAATGCCTCTTGATAACAGTTCAAGAAAGTAACATTTAAACCTGCAAAGGGATTGAATCCTGCATTTTCATTTTGAAGATCGCAATGGCCCGCGGTCAAGAGTAAGTTATCTGCAATCAAAGACGCACTACAGTACGGAAAGAGGATATTGGCACTACCATCTTTAGCTTCTAATTTTAAAGCTAAAGCACCGACCGGGCCTGCAAATGTTTCTTGCATCGTTTGGTAATCGATAAGATCCTGATAGGTCGTATTTTTCGGATCATAAGCCTCAATGGGGACACTAGGAGTTAGCGTAAGATTCATAGGTGCCGCCACCCTCATAGACACCCCGCTTTGGGCAGCACTACTTCTAGCGCAAAGCGCCAAAAAAGACACCATCATCTTACCAAATGTATTACTGGTGTTTGTATGTGTTGGTACAGTACGAGCAGTGAAAGGGCTAGCTTGTTTGATGGGTGCCATATGCATACAAAAAATACCTCATGCGGTTGACTTTAGCTTCGGTTGAGAGTGTACGCTGCTGAGATGTCGGACACAACTAGAACAAGGTTTCGGCTCATCACTGATCTACTTCTAAGTGTGCCGGTAGAAAGTACAATGAAGACGCGCGTTTTGATCTGGCAGAAAAAATCAAAACGAAGGTAAGATCGCTCGTTAGGCTACTTGAATGGATTCATTCAAGTAGCCTACCTGGTATTGGACTCGGCCCCGAACCTCTAGCTGGGGCCATTTGTAACTTAAGATTAAGGAGTCTTTTTCCTGATGACAGTAACGCCATGCACATCGGAATGCTCCATTCCAGTATATGCATGACCTCCAGGCGCTTGAGCTCCTGAATTGTCAATCGTATTGGTTGTTCGAAGTACTTCTACCAACTTTCCAGTTTCTCCGTTACTCAGCAGCTCAATAATGCCCACACCAGGGCAAGAGCCTTGAGCTGAATGGCCAACAGATACAGGCCTTGGACCTCTCAGAGCAACCATTAGATATTTACCATCAGGTGTTGCTTCAAGCAAATCTGGAGCAGGATCATTACTGGGCAACTCTGTATCATCCGTTACTGATTTATCTCCGCAGCGGCTTGTACCATTCCCTTGCCCATCAAGAGATGTCAAATCATAACGCGTTCTGGCATAGGTATCTGAGTTGAAAACCTCAACTACATTTTGAATACGATCAACATTATGCACATAGTCTCCGCCATGAGTGGCCACTGCACCATGAGCATCTCTCCTAGTCGTCACACCCGGCTCTTGTCCCGTTAAGTTCGAGTTACTTATTCCACTTGAGTTACCTATGGTATTGGTATTAGTTAAATCTTTAAAGACTTCATTTGGCAGTGGAGTATTTTCTGGATTGGCTAGGCTACCGAATGCAGCATCGTCTATTGCATACATAGTGAAGGTGGATTGTGTTGCTCCAGCAGCAGAAGCAGAGACGCCTGCATTGACCCACATGTCACCTCGAGCCTCAACACTACCACAGCCTGCACCATTGATGATTTGATTGCCGTACTCACCAACGATCCTCATAGGTGTCGTATCTGTTTTTGCCACAAGCAGTCCACCACCGCCCAATGTAATGTATGCATTGTTATTAGAAGATGTCACTGGGCAGATAATAACATTGTTCGGTCTTCCCCCCGCAGAACCATCTCCTCCATCAGTACACCCATTTTCTTTACAGAAGCCGTTGGGTGTCAGATCGCTAAAATCTGCCAAGCTATAGTCGCCTGATATACCGCCAATCAATTCATTTCCATGCTGGTTTTTACCGCTGAAGTAGGTTGCTGTAACAGACAAGGATTTTCCTACACCAAGACTTGCAGAGCGATTAAATAAAGCTTGCTTAATTTTCCCGGAACCATTTCGAATGATATCAATTCTTTCAAGCACTTTACCGTGAAGATTAGCAACAATAATTGAAGAGCCTGTTGAATCCCAGTACGACATGTGGACTGACCTTGTCGCTACACCCCCATTTACATTTGTTCCTGTCACGCGAAACAGAGCCACTGCTCCTTTGGTACGAGTATCGATAATTCCAACATATCCACCACCAGGGGCAAAAATATTAGCCGTAACGTACCGGCTTTGTGGGTCTGCGATCATACCGTGCAATCGACCAAAGCCATTTAAGTCAGATAATTTATTACCCGTCGGCTCTCCACTTGCACTGATTTCAAGTAGGTCTCCCGGGAATACGTCTAGAAGATCACAGGGACCAACATTTGATGGCGCCTTCCCGTTATGATTCTTACCGCAACCGATGGGCTTCGCATCACCTTGGCCCGCAAGTTGATCTTCAATATCTTCCGAGTCCCAAATCCAAAGAAAGCTTCCTGAAACACCTGGGCTTTGCGCATTTGAAACGGAATTAGATTGATCTGATGCCCATACTTCATAGGCATTTTTATTATCTGCACTAGCAACATTTATCAGCGAAGCGGTTAACAAACCAAATCCAATCATTTTCCTCATCATATTTTCCCTCTTAACATAATGGACGTTGTTACAATTTAAAATAGGTCTTAAACAAGACCTATTACTCCTCAGTTCACTTCATCAAAGCTGGGGTATATTAACACGCTTAGTCTCTCCTGCGCTTAGCGTAAGCTCGAGTATCGTGTTGTCTGGGGCAGGTATAGCCAGGTTATCATAAACATCAGGATCATCATTTTCTGCAACACATGAAAATACAAGCGTATAATCACCCGGAGGTAAAAATGCTATTTCATACTGACCTAGATCGTCTAAGGTAATGGATGTGAAAGGGTTATTTTCTGTAGTAATACCATTTGAACTAAGATCAGGATCAAGCTGATCAGTGAATGACGCCTCATCTAAATCATGGCCTTCATAAAGGTAGATTACATTTCCTACACTACCGCCAGTTTTGTTTGCACAGGGTTCAATGGCATTATAAAAAGACAAGTCCACAACACCCGAAACAGTAGAGGATGCTGCTGCTTCTACAATACGAACGCCTCGTGGTTTCAAGATGTATCGGTCTGGGCCTGGATTGTAAGTCATCGATTGACGCAGATCGAACTCAACAATAAAAGTCTGCAAACCCGTTTCATCAACAGTAAAACCGCCCAATTTGAGCCTGTCACTAGGAACTTTAATCGGCTTTATAGCACCATCTAATTCTTCAACATAAGCGTTCGAAACATCCTCATCCAAAATATCTAATGTGAGACTTTGGTAGGCACCGACCTCCAATTCAAGATCCTTTGAAATAATGCGGTACTGATCGCCCTGGTAATCTAGGAGATCTATTTGAAACTGCGCCAACGGCGCTGCAGGATCATTTGAGTTATAAAACTCATCAACTAGGATATCTTCTCCTGAAGCTGTTTGCAGGGTCATGGACTCAACTGTCACCACAACGGAAGATAGATTTTCAACCGGCGCATCTGAAAGCCCAAAATTTACGGTTGATGTTTTCGCGGAGTCATTGGATGAACTGCCACAAGCAGCCAAAAACAAAGCTGTTAGGGATGGTATCAATTTTCTCATCATCTACGTATACCTCTATATTCGAAATCAACCACGCTACTGCCCATATTTGAAACCGCAAATTTTATCAAACTTTGGTAAATGACAATCTTACAAGGTTCACAAAAAGATAAATCCAACAACATCCCGCCCATACTACCCAGCCACCCTGAAAATCCGCTCATTATTTCTCGTATGGGTATCAGGCTTTTTATTTCTAAAAAGAGCAAGAAGTTTAAAATTTTCAGATTTTTTTTGCATTTTCGATTTCTATTAATTCGTTAATCCATATTAAGTCATTTTCAGATTTAGCAATAAAATCTCGGTCCTCTTCTGTAGATGACCCAAACTCTTCAATTTCAATTTTTTTAGACTCTAATGACTCTTCTTTGGATCGCTTTAATGCTTCAAGGCCAAGCACGTTCACTCCTTTATATTTCATTATTTCCTTAGACTTACCGTACTTCTCCGAGTTTAATAAATCAACACTAAGTAGTTTTTTCTCTGTATTTGTTTTAAGCTGAATCCTAGCCAAACCACCACTAAAGCTTTGAAAATTAACAATTTCTGGGCATGAATCCTGTTCTCTGCCATACAGGATAGACCTGGGATTATCCTGACCTGATAGTAATATATCTGTATCCGCTGATGGCCTTTGATGTGGGCTTTTATTGTACACACCCAACCGAAGGGCATGTAAATGAAGTGCGACACTTCCAGTGAAAGCCCACGCCTGAAAAGTTCTATTTAAAATATTAGCCAGCTGGGTAAAGCCTTTAAAATCCAAGGGTGAGCACTCTAAAAAGCTAAGCTTATCACCTTGGGTAGATGTATTTAACCGCTGTTGAGGCTGTGTTTCTAGTGCACCTCCAACTTCTGGAGTTTTTTCTTTTGTTCGCCCATATTGCGCGAACCTTAGGTCCAACCCACTTGAATCTGAATCAGCAATACTTGCCCCAGAATTTTTTAGCGCATAGACCTGGCCGGAAGTTGGTTTTTCTTTCGATTCTTGTATTTGCTCAACAGGTGAGTTTGACCTTTGAATCTTTAACGGTTGCTCTGCCGTCAAATCTTCGTCAGAAGTCTTCCTTTTTGACCTGTGGGCTCCGCCAGATGTTTGAGAAGTAGAACTGAACATTAGGAAATAATTTAACTGGGTTGCAATTTGTTAATAAGATCAAATCTTTCAGACATCAAACATATAAAGTTATTAGTCTATTCACACGATCTCCGTATGACCTAAGAATATGCCTTCTCCAATCATATTACAACAATAGGATTTGTAGTTGCATGTAACTTACATGGTAACCATATCTTGATATTTAGCTCTTTCCCCAAGGCTACTGATATGCTTGAAAGGTTACATTCTATAACCTACTTTATCTACTTCACGTGTAAACGCTTACACCCCCCACCACTTAAAATATCAGCTCTCCTAAAGCCGAACGGTCAGCCGGAGGTAAAAAATCCAAACATCAAACCTAAGCTGAATTCGAATCTAATATTTTTCCATGTTTCCAGATACATTAAATGGAAAACTGAAGGCTTTCATTATAGGCAAAGAAGTACCCATAACGGCATTCCCAGAAAACTGATACTCTATTCCCCGCTCTCCCTGGAGCAAGTTCAAAATATTTTTTCCGACAGACAAAAAATTCAATTTGACCGGAATCTTCACCACTTCTGCTTGTTTAGGGGCTACATTTAATCCATCAGCAATGGCTGAATTTAACCATGTCTCGCCATTCACGCTTAACGCACCGGTCATTTGAGATAAATCAATACCAAAGTGATTAGGATTGCTCACCTTTACGCCAATCATCAAGTCTGCCCCTGTTATGTTCAGCTGCTTCACATCAAAGCCTGAAATACTGATCTCCGGCATTTTTGGTATGGGTAACTTACCAGATTTGGAGACGGGGAATGGAACTCGACCAAGAAGAGGAAAATCTAAAAATGCGGTGGTGCTGAGTTCATAATTTACCTGATCCTGGTCAAGAACGTTCTTGCCCAAAGCTTTAATGTCACTGAAATTTAACGCTAGGGGAATAGTGATCTGACTGACCTTGTATGCCGCCACTTCCGTTTTATCCGATTGCTCCCCTGCCAAGAGCTGATGACCATTAATAGCCAACTTATAGTCATAACCGGATAAGTGAATAGGTACCGGATTTGTATTATTCACATCAAGCTTTGCATCAAGAACAATACCATCAAGCGAAAAAGACCGAATCGAAAAGCCGGACATAGACACCGAGGGTTTTTTGGCCACCCCAAGCTCCTCTAATGTTTCGCAGCCAGTGATCGACAATATCGAAAATAAAAAAACAATAATAATATGATTTAATCTTTTCAACGTAATGGCTCCCTAATGAAAAAACTATAACAATTTAGGCTTAAATTAAGTCAGTTTGATGCATATTCAATCGAATACAGGCTGAATTTCGTTTAGACCATCCATATTAGCTATAATCTATGTATACTTTCAATCCGAAACAATGAAAATACTTTGTTTCAAATACATATAAGCTCATAGACATGGATTTGATATTTTTTGATTTAGACGGCACCTTGTTAAACAAAGCGTCGAAGCTATCGCCATTTACCAAAGATACGTTAAACCTGCTCAAAGAAAAAAGAATCGCGCATACTGTGGCAACAGGTCGGACTATGGCTTCTGCCAAGATGGTCATCGCTCAACACAGCTTTGATCTACCGCACATTTATAATAATGGCGTAACGGTTTGGGACCCCAGGGACAATAGCCTCAAACTGGAAAACCTGTTGAGCTATGAAGAGATAACGAGAGTTGTTGATTGCGCCTTTTTAAATGGACTGGCACCTTTCGTCAATACCATGATAGCAGGCCAAAAAAATCATCGGCATGTAGTTTTCCATGGTCAGATCCGCCACGCGATTGAACATAACCTGATTGAAAACTACTTTTCACGCAACGAGCTGTCACTCGAACCTTTGTCTTCTTTATCACCCGATCATCATGTAACGAATATCAGCATGATAGGAACCACAGAAGCCATTCAAAAAGTTGAAGAACATATTCAGAAATTTGAAACTTTGATTGCTTATTCAGGCCAAGCGATAGAAGGTAAAGAGTACAGCTGGATAGACGTGCACCACAGGCTTGCCAACAAAGGAATGGCCATAGAAACCTTAAAAATAGAGCTTGGAGCCAGCAACATCATCTGTTTCGGTGATAATTATAATGATCTGAGTATGTTTAAGTTAGCTAATGAATGTTACGCACCTAAGAATGCAAAAGAGGAAGTGAAAGAGGTTGCAAGTGAAGTCATTGGAGATCATGACAATGATGGCGTCGCACATTTTCTCAGAGAAAGATTTAATCTATAACTAACAATAAAACCATTCTATAAAAAAATAGCCCCGCCCTTAAAAACAATATCAGAAACGGAACTCACCGGATATTGCAAAAGCATCAGTCTCACTATCTTGAGCGTCCGGATCGAACCTGATAAAACCAAGAAATATACCGACATTCGGTTGAAAGAAATGTTCACCACCAAATCCATATGACTTTGAATCATTATCACCACTCACAGTCTCAATGAAAAAACCAATACTGGTGGCTCTACTCAAGAAGTAGTCTGCCTCAAGGGATACGCCTGTATCTTTATCGCCAAACTCGTCATCATCTTCTCGATATATTTCAACTTCCCATGCCCAGGTTGTACCATTAAATGGAGCTACGTGCTTATAGGCGATACTGAATTGACTGATTTCTTCAGCGTCATCAGGCTCTGTGAGATCATAGCCTAACATTATCATTGAATAATCTGTTAGATATTGACCTAGGCGAATATTCAAAGAATCTGAATCATCACCTTTAGAATAGCCAGCAGCAAATACAAAATAGCTTTCTGGTTGAACAAGGTGAAAACCAATACCGGTTTCACCATTGGTATTACTGATTCCGAGAGACTTGGCTTCAAATTTTGAGTTCGTATGCCCAAAATTTAAGCTTGACGCCTTCTCCAAAAAAGCTGCCTCAGCGTATGGATGATTTCCATAACTAACAGGATCCAAATAAAAGGTACCAACGAAGCCAGTCACTTCTGCCTCTACTTCAACACCACTGATCTCACCATCGGAAGTAGCATAAGCAAGCATCGCTGTTCCGTGGTAACTGTTATTTGCGAGCACTGCGCCCGAAAGCGTACTTGTTATTAGTAAAGCTGGTATAATTTTTTTCATCAAAACCTCTCATTTTTTATCGGATATACAAAATTTTCTTGTTAGTATCTTTCTCCATCATAAGTTCCCTATTCTTAAATATCCTCCGTATATTATAGGTATCAAAAGCTCAGTTAAAAAAATATTATTCCTTACGATAAAGAACATGATCAGATAATGGTGCGCAAGGTCTATCATCGTTCACTCACCGTATATTAAATTTTAAGAAGATGATATTGCGACACAAATCACAGCTGGCCTTCAGAAGGCGTGCTTTCAAACCAAGAAATCTTGCATTTTACTAATCAATTCATTTTGACCTGACCCCAATATCCCGAAATCTTGTTCGGCATCATAAAAAACATACCAAGCCCTGGATTCACCGAAAAGCAAATAAGAACCCTCCACGGCGCAGCTGTAGAGCTCTGAGTGATTTAATCTAATTGAATGCCAGCAATCTTTATCAAAAAATGTTTCCCTATCTAAACAAATATCTTTGGATATTTCTTTCTGGTTGAAATCCAAATAGTGAACATGAAAAACTTTGTCTTTCACTTGAGGAATAAATAGATCAAAAAAACCCTGATTGGTTATTGGGTCATAATCAAAATACCCTTGGTGATAAAAACCAAAGTCAACATTTTCAGTTCTTACATCAAACTTCAGAAACTCGATAGCAGCGGTAAGTTTTTCTTCTATCTTTTTTTGATTCAGATTTATCATAGCTTTTGATCAAACCTTATTTTTGACGTTCGAACCCCATTTTTGATTACTTCCGCGGAATTTCCTCCCGTGGATGTGGCGTTCGGATAAAACCTATAGATTGTTCCTTGTCCGTTCGTAAGAACATGACCTGTACCGCCATTTTGTGCCTTAAAGGTCTTAGCCTCAAATCCATTTTTTTTGAGATTTTGAATGGCTTTCTTAGTACTTAGTTCTGTTTCGACCTGTCTTACACTATTTCGAGTAGCGCCCTTTTCAAAGGCTACTCTCGTCTGTGCAGCACCACGCTTGGTAAAAAATCTAATACCGGCTTGAATGCCCATTCTTCCAAGTTGAACTGCACCTGCTATTGCATGAGGAATCCAGTTATTCAACTGCCCATTAGCAGCCAATTCAAATCCATCACCAAAACTACCACCAAGTAACTCATTGGTAGCACCACCGATAATTCCTGCTTCAACAGTAGATAATAGAATACCCGAAGCAGTTTCACCAAAAACACCCAATGCTAAACCACCGTTAGTGGCAGCATTGTAGCCACCAGCAAGACCTGCGGCGATAGCGCCATCCCGACAGGAGCCCCCAGAGGCTTTAGCACTTGCACAGCCTATAGTGCCGTGCAAACCCGCCTTGATGGCGAATTTAGTGGCCCAGTGGGTTGAGGCGTTCGTAACATTCCCGTAGATCGTACCAGCACCGTGAAATAGTGCCGCTGTAATCCCACCTATCGCTGCTGCTTTCCAAACAGCACTGCCTCTAGCACCATGATCACGCGCACGGCGACCTGAATAAACCGCCGCTGCACAGGTTCCACCGCAAGTAACGTAGGCTAGTGTAGTGACTGCGACTCTTCTAATCTGTGGCCATTTATCTTTTGCCCAGTCTTCAGCATGACGGAAGTTTTGACGCACTTTTCGGTTCACACTACTCAAGCCGTTTCTAACACTGTCATATAAGCGATAAAAACCACGAAATGCACCTTCAATCCATCCACCTAGCGTTTCTAGGCCTCGCCCGATTTCTTTACCTAGGGGCTCAAAAACATTCTTAACAAACCAATCAACAAAATAACCGCTTGGATCCGTATATCGCACAGGGTTATTCCAAACATATGAATAGCGATTAAATGAGGCTAGGTGGGTTGGTGCTTGTATGTAAGGATCCGGACTTAGAAAACGCGCTATTTCTGGATCGAACACACGTCCGTTCATATGTATTAGGCCTACATTACTGATATGCTCATGTCCTGTGAAACCTCTTTGGGTGACGTGGCTCATTAGGCTTAAAACGTCGGTTTTAAGAAACTCCGGATCGGCCACTTCTGGGTTGATACGCTTACCCCAAGGATCGAAATGCGCTCGTTTGGCTTCGCCATTATCTTTTACTGTCGCAATGAGTGAGCCTAAATGGTCTCGTAGCGTGTATAGGGTTTCTTGAACACCTGACGTTTTCTCAAGGATTGCAAAGTCACCAAGATTGACTCTCTCCGTGGTGACTCCGTTTTTTGTTTCTCTTTCGTAAGCACCGGAATAATAGATAGTGCTTGCAACGGTGCCTGTGTCGACTCTTTTGTAACGGTTTTGATCTGGGCCGTATGTGAAGGTACTGGTTTCAGCGCCTTTGGTGATGACTCTGGGCTTGTTATGAACGGTATAACTGATGGTTCTACCACCACCGGACAAAAGGTTTCCGTTCGAGTCATAGGTATAATCACCTTTTGTGTCGATATTACTGACGGCGTGTGGTCTGCCTGATGTGTATTGGTAAGTGCCTACATCGCTCTTGTGAATAATATTTCCGAGCGAATCGTAGTTTAGGTATACTGTGCTGAACCGTGTTGTGCCCACATCAATTGTGTAGCCATCCAGTCTGTCTAAAGAGTCATATTCATAGGTTTCAGTGATAACGGCCCGGTTTTTCCAAGCATGGGTTTTAGTATCCAGATTTCCGTTATCATGCCAAGTGTAATCCAAATGCGATATTTGGGCACCGCTCTGATAGACACGCTGCTCGTCTAAAAGGCCGCTTGTTGATTCAAACCAGCGATTTTGCTCTAGATTCCCTTGTTTGAGTTTTTTGATTTGTCCTTTCGCATTGAACTCTGTGGGCTTCCAGAGTGTATTGGAATTGGTTTCGTCCGTAACCCTAGCTATGTGACCTAATCCACTATACTCATTTCTCGTAACAAAGCCACCAGGATATTGTGTAATGAAAGGCCTATCATAAAAATCATATGAATATTCATGAACAAGGTTAGATATGCCTGCTATGCTGCGAGCACTCTTATTGAGCAACCCGAGAGTGTTATAGGTATAGGACTCTGAGAAACCAGCGTTATTTGTTTTGCTGCACAGTTTTCCTACACCGTTTTGACAACCATCGTAAATCCACTCATTGATATGTTCAGGGTCTGTTTGTTTGATGAGCCTTCCAATTAAATCGTACTCATGTGTGATTACCTGGCTCTTTGCATTTGTTTTAGTTCGAATAAGGTCGTCAGCATAATAGGTGAAAGTAGTGAGCCCGTGATCAGGGTCATTAAGTTTCAACTGTCGACCTTTAATATCGAAAAGGCTTTGAATGTTGTTGTTCTCTGGATCTGTAGTTTGGACCAGGTTGTCAAATGCATCAAAGAGATAGCTGATGGTATTGTTAGCTGTGTCTTTCACAGAGACTAATTGATTGAGCGCATTATAGTTCTCAGTTTTTGTCTTCACGCCACCTACTCCATCGAATGGCATGAAAGTTGAGGTAACCGAATTCCCTGAATAGGAATAAGTGACTGTATTACCCTCAGGCGTAGTCACTGTTTTAGGTCTGTCGAGTGAATCATAGATGATATTTGTATAGATCGCATTTTGACTGTCAAAATCAAAATAAGGCAATGATACTTTTTTAGGTCGCCCGAGTACATCAAATTCCGTGGTTTGAACAATAGTTGCTATGGTTTGATCATCGTGCTGCCCTTCTGTTTCGGTACGAATAGATTGGCCATACACATCAAAATAAGTGACTGTCGCCGGTGCATTGGTTTGAGTCACTTGAATGTAATAACTCGCACCGATACCGCAACCGTCAGTACACCAGAAGCGATCTGTTTGTTTGGAAGTATTATCTGGATAGTTTTCTTCATAAATACCACCAAAGCTATCAAATAGAATAGAGGTGGTTCTTCCATCAATATCCGTGATGTCTGTGGCTAACCATGTGAATAATGTATCGTTATACTCATAAGATTCTCTATGGCCTAAGGCATTTTCTTTCTCTTTTAATCGATAAAGTCCACCTGGCTCATAAGTATAGGTAGTAGTGCTTGTACCGATTGCCGTTTCATTGATTCCACCACTCTCAGTGGTTGTTTTAAGTTGCCCCTGCCCAGTGTAAGTATAGGCCATGACCAATGATTCACTTGGGCTATCCGGCTCAATGATTTTTGTTTTGAGCGCACCTGTACCCGAATGGTAATCGAATGATTGCGTTCGAGTTTGAGTCAGAGACTGTTCAAAGGGTAGCGTCACATTAAACAAACGGGAGGTGGTACTGGTTCTAGACAGTAGTGGGCCGATGTCTGCAGCAAATTGATCTGCCATGTGATAAACATGATGATTAGTCGTTTCTTTTATTTTCCCAGACAGTGTGGCGCAAGGAATGGTTGCGTTTGTGACGGAAACCGTGCCAGTGACACAAGATTTACTTTCCTCTAGGGCGTAACCATAGGGCGCATCATACTGGTTGGTGTAGCGATTCTCTGAAGTCAGGGTACTTTTAAGGCTTTGATCTAAGTCACGGGTTGTTGTTGTGCTTCGAGCCAAGTAGGGAAAATAGATACCATTCTGTTCATAGGTTTCATAATCCATAATGGTTTCAGACAACAAGACACCAGTAGATGATAGGGT
>JAYPYM010000012.1:13305-20106 GCA_038135915.1 Gammaproteobacteria bacterium | reverse complement strand
CTTTTATTGGCATGCCGACTGTTCTGTTTTCCCAGTCGTGAGAATAGGCTGTTATTCTTTTCTCCCCTGTGAGTTCATGGGTGACACTCATTTCTTGAAAGCCTAACAAACCTAAACCTTGCTTGTGAGCTTTAAGCCCTTTGTATGCATAAGTGGTTTTGTCTATTTGACCCTGACGAACTTGTTGAAGGTGTGAAACTACAGGCAGGTTAAATATCGAATTTTGAATATCCCCTGTTGTACTTGAAACTGTATCAGCTTCATATTGATCATAGGTTCCAAGGTAATCGTAACCCACTTCTAGCTTTTCTAGCCCATCATCAAACACCCTGATCACCGGTCTTTTCCAATTGGATGCAAGTAATCTCCCTGCAAGCTTGCTGTTATTATCGTGTATTTGAAGAAAGTCAGTAATTCCGTCTCCATCAACATCAATTGGGTATCTTTGGCCCAGCATTTGAGTAGACAGGGTATCTGTAAATGATGAGGCACCATAATACTCAACAGCTCCTTCGCCAGCTGAAGCATAATCCTCACGATAACCGTTACCCCGCCATAAATAAGACTGAATCTCTATATTTCCACTGTAGGTTGGGCGAATCAAAGTTACATCTGTTAATCCGTCTCCGTTTACATCGGACAGGTACTGCTCACCATCGAAAGTCGTTAAGAGATGATTCGAGAAATAAGTAACACCGTAGGCCTTTCCTAATTTTGAACCATCAGATAGAAATGTATTAATGGTTAACTTACCATTGCTTCTTGCGCGCATTTGAATCAGGTCTGAAAAAAAGTCCCCATTGACGTCTACAATTTGTATTTCACCATCGGAGCTGTCAGCAAAATAGCTATCCCCCCAAAGATAGTCGAATCTAGCTCCATTAGAAGCGTACACCTTAACACTTAATTTTCCATTGTTATTAGTGAGTAAAAATAAATCAGTACGTCCGTCTGCATTGATATCACCTAATCTCTTCTCAACGTTATAAGGTGAATCCAGTTGTTCTGAACCACCATACTGATAAGCAAAGCCTGAACCATTGGATTGATACATCTTAACATTGAGTTTGGCGTTCTTCTCAAATACCTGAATGAGGTCAGTGCGCCCATCTGCATTCACATCTGCAGGGTAGACTTCGCCTGTGTAGTTGTCGCCGAGGGAACTGTCGCTCCAACCGTATTCATATACAAAACTAGTGCCTGTTGATCGGTAGGCAGCTATGGCTAATTTCCCATTCTTTTCATAAGCGTGAACAAGATCTGTTCGACCGTCACCGTTGACATCGAGCAGTAGAGTCTGGCCAGCGTAGACATCACCTAAGTGGGTTTTCCTCCAAAGGAATTCAAGCCTAGAACCTGTGGACTTGAATATTTCAGCACCGAGTTTTCCATTGTTATCAAACACCCTCACAACATCATCAAGACCATCACCGTCGACATCAGCTACGTACTTGTTACCATCTAAATAATCCCCCATTCTGTTATCTGACCAAGTACTTGAATAGGAGCTGGAATATAGGTTGTCATAGGTGAAGAGGCTCGGCTGTAAACAAAGTTGATTCGCGTCGCACTGTTTAACCTCTTCGAGATAGTGATTCATGGAATAGTGTTTATATTTTAAATGATATGAAAACAACGACTGGTTATTGGCTTTGACTTCAATCTTTTCCAGTACTTTTGAGAGGGTGTAGGGTGTACTCTTCGCCAGAAAGGTTTCTTTATATTCAAGAGACCCTCGACTCTTATATTCAAAATGAACACTTCTATCCAGATAGGTGATACTGCTGATATGTTTTTCGTTGGTATAGCTGTATTGTATTTGATTTCCAAAGACATCTATTTGCAGATCTAATAGGTGACCAAATACATTGCTACCGTGACCAGAAATTCTAGATTCGTCAGTGGTACCGAAATACAGTTTACTGCCGTTCTTTGCGTAAAGTACGAAGTGATCGCCTTCTTTCTTTATAGTTTGCCCATCAGATATTTCTGTGACATATTCGTTCGCAGCTATCTCGATGAGTCTTGAACCATCTAAGCAGAAGGCATCGTTCGAATCATAATCTACAGGGTCTACAAAGCCATCTCTTGTTTGATCTGTCCCGCAACGAGTGATTGAAGATAGCCCTGTCAAACGCCAACCTGTCCCAAGCAGTCCATCACCACTCTGACTGTTATAAACTAAGTTCAGTGTGGGTTGAAGACCATTCAAACCAGGGGGTACCTGTATCGGTAAGGTATAAACTGCACCACCCGTTGGTGATACACTTAACGCCCCATCTAGGGTTCCTACTACGGCACTGTTTCCTATGTTATCGTTACTGTCATTTTGTTGGAGTATATCGACAATAAGGTCACCAGAAGTGCTGCCATAAACAAGCACTTGGGCTTCGTTATTCTGCCAAATTTCTAAGTCTACAATTGAATCTGAATTAGTATCATTGAACACCCAGGTGGATTTACTGGCAGCAGGTGACACGCCTATATTATTTTCGGTTAAATAAACAATTTCAGATGATTCAGCATTGAGTTGGTAGAAACTTCCATACTCATTCGTCAAGCCCTGAACAAATAAGTCATTATTTCCATCTCCGTCTATATCTTGCCAAAAAATGTTATGATTTGCCGGCGATGTTTCTAGTGATTCAAGAATGTTATGGTCTGCTGGATAGATAAGGGTATAGGTTTTATCAGCATTTTATTGGTAGACAATCGACTTACCTTTAACAGGGATGGGAATATTCGTTTTCTTATGACGAATAAAAGCCAAATTGGATGGCGCTTTAAAAATTAGGTCTTGTACCGAGTCTCCATTGTAATCTGATGCTACAATTTCATAGCCAGCTCCAGAGAAACTGAGAGCAAACGAAAACCCTGGCGCCATTAGTAGAAAAGATAACACGAATACAGAGATACAACTTAACGAAAGCCTCATAAAAACCCCAAACTAAACAGCTTTAAAACACCAACTCAACGAATCACCATCCTTAGACATAGAATCCTAGTCATGCAATAAATATCAAACGACTGTACTGTTAAAGACAGCCGCTTATAGAGTTGTCATACAACCACGCCTTAGAATCACTACCATCCTCTTGACTGTAATCAAGATCATAGCTTTACTTTCCGAACCCTAATGCGACACCAAATACTTATGGCCGCGTATGGTGTTATAAGTTTTTCCATCATGTGAGTGGCATCCATCGGAATAACCAGATATTTTTTTCCCAGAAATATAGGCTGCCATAATTAGCGAATAAGCATTGTCGAAATTTGAATCACTCTTGGGTAATACAACAGCGTCGGTATGTGAGCAACCATTCTTATTAGCCCAGTTTCCATAGATGTAAAGACCACCTGTTTGAAAGCCCAATTTGGTGATTTGGGTTGCTGAAAAGGACCCACCAGCATTGGCTACACCAGACATCATCAGGAAAATAGCGATAGAGAGGGAAAGGATATTTTTCATTCGGTACTCCATAAATATATTTGTGAAAGCTCAAAATTCGAGCAGCATTATACTTTGGAATCATGTGGCCATACAAATCCTTTTACAAAACCTATTCCATGCTATTTTATTTAACAATAAAGACTATGCCCGGTTCCCGGCCTGCTGGGTATCATATAAAGAGTCATCAATAGCATCAGACGTTTTGAGCTATTACCCATCTGGCCAAACAACACAGTAAGGTTCTAGTAAAATACTTTTTTAAATAAGCTTTGCCACAAGGAGGGAACAATGAAGTACTTAGTTTTCGTATGTTCAATGTTAGTAAGTGGTTTGTGTTGGTCTGAGATATTAAACTACAACATGGACCTATCTAAAACGCCTGACATGGATCCTACAGATCTTGAAATCTGTGGGTTCCCGTCCACATTTAGTATGGATCAAGCGGCTCCCATTGGTCCTACTTTTTTAAAGGAGCTTTATTATTCCCCAGTCACATTTAAACGTATTCAATCTTCCGCAGGAGAGATCAGTGATGAATTGAACAGTCTTTATACTGGAAAATATAGGGACAAGGTGTATATAGTTGAGCAATTATGGGATCATCCTATTTACGCTCCAGGAATCTACTATCGGTATGAAATGAGAACCTATGGAAGTACAAGTGCACCTAAGGGTTTTTCAGTAAGTACTGAATTACTTAACCACCGTTATTCTGCAGAAATGGTACAAGGTTCTAACTGCGGTTATATTTACTACAAATTGATTCAGTAACATACCTGCTGGGGGTAGGTTACCAAGATTTGATTCATTAGAGAGCACGCTGTAATAAAGCCAAGCGCTCTGGTGTACCTACATCGGACCAAGCACCATCATGATAAACGCCCGCCACTAACCCCTTTTTCATCCATTCAATCAAGTAAGGCGCCAGCTTCGCATAGCCCGTTGAAATAGGCTGAAACAATGACGTGGTGTAGATACCGACTCCTGCGTATGTAAGACGTTTAACTCTTGTACCAGGCTCAGCCTCACCACTGGTTAACAAACCGTTTGGTAACAAGTTAAAATCCCCTGTTGGGTGAAAAGAAGGGTTGTCCACCATCACAAGAGAGACAGGGCGGTCAGCGGGCTCAGTGTTACTGATCCAATCACTGAAATTAAAATTGATCCAAACATCTGCATTAATAAGCAAAAAGCGTTGATGCCCAAGAAAAGGCAAGGCCTTTACAATTCCACCCGCGGTTTCTAAAGGTTCAGCTTCATAAGAGTAAGTAATATTAAGATCAAACCGTTCGCCGCTGCCTAAGGTATCCTGAATCTGATCTGCAAGATAGCTAACATTGATGACCACATCTGTTATGCCCAATTCACGGATTCGCTCCAAATGATAGACTATTAAAGGTTTACCATTTACCTTAAGCAAGGGCTTTGGGCACTGATCCGTCAATGGCCTCATTCGCTTACCCATGCCAGCCGCTAATAGCATAGCGTGTGTCACAGTTTTTCCAGTATCTTCAGTCATGAGTGTCAATCATATGATTAATATTAAATGGGATTAGGTTCAAAGCTGATTCCAATCTTCAATGCCGATAGGGATGAAACAATGTGCGCAGCGAATCTTGATTCATCACACCGCGTAAATCATCAAACAAGGGCAGCACAAAAGCCAGCTCATCGTAAATACCGCAAACTTCGATAACGTATTCTAAGACTCTTGGCAGATCAGCGAGGTAGCCCGATTTGTTATCTCTTATCCACAATCGAGAGAATATCCCTAAAACTTTGATATGACGCTGCAAACCCATAAAATCAAAGTAACGAATAAAGGCTTCTTTCGTTAATGGCGTGCTTTGGTCAGCCGCTGTCGGACCGAGCCCTTCATCTAATTCAGCTTGGATCTTTTGCCAGTGATAATGAAAATCTAATGCCCACTCAACCACCTTTTCCCTCGGCCACCTAACATAGCAATCTTTTAGCAAGGAAACGAGATCATAGGTCAAGGGTCCCCAAACCGCATCCTGAAAATCAATAATCCCTAAACTACCCTCGGGCGTATTCAGTAAATTTCTTGAATGAAAATCCCGATGAACAAAAGCCTGAGGCTGAGCCAGGGCAGACTCTGTCAACATAGCCGTCAATTTAGACCAATGCGGTTTCCAAACACTCATGTCATAGCTGGCAACACCCTGACCAACCAGCTGCTTTAAAAACCACTCCGGAAATAATTCCATTTCCGCCAACAGCTTTTGCTCACAATAGTTTTCTATAAATGCAGGCCTTCCCAATACACTCATATGCAAGAGCAAACTGATTGCTTTTTGATATAACTCACTCACACTTTCATCATTCAAGGCATCAAATAGGTGTTCCGAGCCTAAATCCTCAAGTAAGAAGAAGCCCTTATCCAAACTAGCGTGATGAACCCTGGGTACAATCAATTCAGCTCGATCCAAGAACTCACCTACCTGTAAAAAAGCATCATTACTTTCCGACTCTGGCGGCGAATCAACAGCAATTAAGGGTCCTAAACTAGTGATCTCTTTCTGAACAACTCGGTAATACCGCCTAAACCCTGCATCACCGGCCAGCATCGTGAGCTCTACCTCACTTTCCAGCCTCGAATTAACCCATGCATTCAATTCGGCTTTACTCATCTATTCTCGTTTCCTATCAAGTTACAAAGAGGCAGCGAATAAAACTAATCTCTACTATTTTATTCTTAACTTCTGAATTATAATGGCCACTAATATTAATTTAATGAAAGTATCGTCTAACCTATTCATGCAAGATACCCGCTTAATTATATTTAGCACAGTATTAACTTTGCTCCTCTCCTGCTTCCCCAGAATCAATGACGCAAATGACCTGAGTGAGCAAAAACTTGAAGCCAAGCACACTGCTAATATAGTCCTAGACTGGCGGCCTTGGGAGCGGAGTAATCTATCATTATGCGAAGAAAAACCAAAATACTGTCATTGTGGGGGTTATTTCCAAGAAGAAGATATTATTTCAATTCCAGATGATACGGATTTAGATAGTTTATTTGGTATCTCAGATAACTACGAATACAACTTTAATGGCACCGCTAAATTAGAAGGCGATATCATTTTAAGACATAAAGAACTTCAGGTCAGCAGTGAGACCATGACCATTAATAGAGTAACGGAGCTGACGCAGTTCACAGGAAACGTTGAACTGCGCTATCCTGGCATTTTAATATATGGGCCCTCCGCAGTATTTAACTTAAAAAAAGATGAAGCGACACTCAATCAAGCAAACTTTATTTCCCACAACTCATCATTACATGGCAGTGCAAAAAAGATTCTTATTAAGAATAAAGAGCGCATACAGAT
>JAYPYM010000012.1:8868-13295 GCA_038135915.1 Gammaproteobacteria bacterium | reverse complement strand
GAACTATGGTCTGGTAGAGATATTTTATCATATATATTACCTTCAAATCTCAATGTTGAATTCAATAATAATAGTAATGATAATAATACTGATGACCCATTCAATGATAAATTAAAAAAGATTATTATTAAGAATAAAGAGCGATTACAGATAAACGACGGCAAGATAACCTCTTGCGCACCGCTAGATAATGCATGGCATATCCGTGGAAAAAAAATTAATTTGGATTTCAACAATGGCTGGGGAAGCATCCACCAAATGCAGGTCAGGGCCAAGGATATCCCTATGCTATATGTCCCATACTTCACCTTCCCACTAGATGATAGGCGCAAGAGCGGGTTCTTATATCCTCAGTTTAACCTATCGGAACCTGATCTCTCCTTTCCATATTACGTCAACCTAGCACCTAATTACGATGCCACACTTACACCAAGGTACATTGGTGGCCGAGGCAGCATGATTGAAACAGAGTTCCGATACTTAAAGCATTTATCAGAAGGCGAGTTTCAGTTGGACTATTTATCCAATGACGACACGGTTAATGATTCACGCAAACTCTTTAGCTGGCAACATAAAAGTGAATTAGACGATAACTGGTTGCTGAATATAGATGCAAACTATATCTCTGATAACAATTACTTCAACGACCTAGGCAACAGCCTGACAGAAAATAGCGCTTCTCACCTTAAACGACTGCTCACTTTAGAAAATACCAAGGGTAACTGGCAGTTTTTTGCTCGATTAGAAAGCTATCAAACCATAGACGACACCATTGCTGAAGAAGACTTTCCTTATCGAAGATTACCTGATTTAAGACTCAATCATGCTATCACTCTCGGAAAGACAGATGTAAGGTGGCAAAACCAGTTCAACTATGTTTACTTTGCACAACCGCGGGCAATCACGAGCCGCTATGCACATCGAGGCGTTTGGCAAACCACGCTAGATTATCCACAAACCTGGCAGTGGGGATACTCAAATGCCAGCATTGGGCTTCATCAGAGATACTATCAACTGTCAAACGAATCGCTCGCTGCAGATGAAGAAATTAGTATTCCCATTACTAGTCTCGACACGGGCTTATTCTTTGAACGTTATACATCAAACTTTATTAGCGCTACAGATTTTCAAACCAGTCAAAAGCCAACATGGCAACATACCCTTGAACCTAGGCTCTTCTTTGTATATGTCCCAAATGAGGATCAGACTGAATTGCCAAACTTTGACAGCAGCGACATCACGCTGGATTACCATCAACTCTTCCAAACCAATCGATTTACCGGTGAAGACCGAATCGGAGACTCAAAACAAATCAGCCTAGGCATCACACAACGCTTATATCAAGTTGAATCTGGCCACGAGTGGGCAAATTTTAGTCTCGGCCAAGCCTTTTACCTAAACGACCGGAAAGTTGCGCTGGAAGAAAGTGAAGAGACCTTAGATCAGCCTCGTTCTCCAGTTTTCGGCCTATTAGAGCTCAATGACCCGAACCATGGCATTACATGGCAAACTCAATTCACATGGAATGAACAAGTCAATTTGATCAACTCTGCCCGCACTGGATTTAGCTGGAGCTCATCCGCCAACCGTCTGCTAAATTTTAGCTATTCTTACCGAACAGAGGATCAGAATGATAACTTAGAACCCATTAAACAATCTGAACTTTCCTTTGCTCAGCGAATCCACCCTAAATGGCTACTGCTCGGTAAAGTACATTATGATCTAAATGAAAAAACAACCTTGGAGCATATCGCGGGCATTAAATATGAGTCCTATTGCTGGCAAACCACTTTCGTATACCACCAACAGATTCAATCAACAGACGAAGGCAATACTGATTTCACTGAAAATGACTATGCTTTTTTCGTAGAAATCCAGCTAAAAAGCCTAGGAGGACTTGGTGGCGGTATCTCTAAATTCCTCGAGACACAAATACCAGGCTACACCAACACTGGTATATAGAGAAGATGCTGCTATTTATATTTCACCCCGCTCGGAGTTAAAATATGAGAACACATATCAACTCGGACCTTACAAGCATGACCAACACACCTGCTCAAATATTGAGAAGATGCGCAGTGCTACTATGCTGCATCATTTTCACTACGCCCATATACGCCAATGAAAACCTTTTACTTGATCGAATATTAGTCACAGTTGATGAAGACATCATTCTTGAGAGCGAGCTTCAAGACCAACTTGCCCTCATAAAGAACCAAATGCAGCAACGCAAAGTATCACTACCCCCTGAAAATATCTTGCGTAAGCAGTTACTGGAGCGAATGATATTAGATAATATCCAAACCCAAATGGCGAACCGAGCGGGCATACGAATTGATGACGAGCAAGTCAATGAAACCATGAGCAAAATCGCCGCCCAGAACGGCCAAACACTACTAGAATTCCAAGAATCATTAAGCAGCCAAGGCGTTTCTTATCCGATATTCCGCAAACAAATCCACCTTGAAGTACTCCTAAACAGACTTCAACAGCGCAGAGTATCGCAACGAATTAGTATCAGCGACCAGGATATCCAACACTTCCTGGCCTCCCCGCAGGCACAGTCTACCTTATCAGCTGACTATTACCTATACCATCTACTCATCGCTCTACCAGAAAAGCCGGAAATCAATTTAGTTAAAGAAAAAGAGCGCTTTATAGCCGACTTACACAAACAATTAACAGAAGATCCGGCGCGCTTTGAGTCCATTGCAGCCTCATACTCAGACGGTCAATATGCGCTGAAAGGTGGTGATCTAGGGTGGCGTTCTGCAGTACAGTTACCTGGACTCTTTTTAGAGCAGGCGGAACAACTCTCTAAAGGTGAAGTGTCAGCCCCATTTAGAAGTCCAAGTGGCTACCACTTGTTGCTACTAAAAGATAAGCGTGGCGGGAGTGAAATATTTGTCCCACAAACCAAGGTGAGACATATTCTCATTAAACCGAATCAAATACGGAGCGACCAACAGAGCTTCCAACTGGTGAATGACCTACATCAACAAATCCAATCTGGCGCTAATTTTGAAGAGCTTGCTCGAACATACTCAGACGATCCAGGTAGCGCATTAAATGGCGGCGAGCTCGGCTGGATAACACCAGATACCCTGACCGAAAAATTTGCTGAAGTCATGCAAAACACCAGCACGGGACAGCTTAGCAGCCCATTTCGGAGTAGGTTTGGCTGGCATGTTTTGGAAGTGTTAGAGAGACGCAAACAGGATATGAGCGAAGATTACAGAAAAAACCAGGCAAAAAACATTCTCTATAAAAAGAGATTTACCGAAGAACTTCAATCCTGGCTGCGAGAAATACGCCAAGATGCCTACGTAGATTATAAAAGCTAACCTCATATATGATTAAACAAGAGAATAAGGTTAACACACCTCGCATTTTGCTCTCTTCAGGAGAGCCTGCAGGCATTGGCCCAAACCTATGTGTCATGATCGCGCAACAACAACAGCACTACCCCTTAACAGTTTTGGGGGATGCTGACCTGCTTTATGAAAGAGCAGATATCCTAAACCTGCCATTGAAACTCATACCTGCCGATATAAACAATCAGCAATCAGGGAGCACACCCAAAGGCAGCCTCTATATCGAAGAAGTAAGCTTGGCCGAAAAAGTGTATCCAGGGACACTGAATCCGAAAAATGCACCTTATGTGATTGATCTCTTATCTAGAGGTGCTGATCACTGTCTAAACAACCGATATTCAGCACTGGTGACACTACCCGTTCAAAAATCAGTCATCAACGATGCCGGCATCCCCTTCAGTGGTCACACCGAATATTTCGCGGAAAAATCAGGAATAGAAAAAGTGGTCATGATGTTAGCCACCAAGGAACTAAGGGTGGCACTGGTCACAACACACCTGCCACTGCGGCAAGTCGCAGATGCAATAACACCGAGCAACTTAGCCCAAACCATAAACATTCTGGCGAGTGCCTTAACAGACCTTTATGGTATTGATGATCCAAGAATTATTGTGTCGGGGCTCAACCCGCACGCTGGTGAAAATGGCCATTTAGGGTTTGAGGAACAAACGATTATTGAACCCACGATACAAGACTTGAAGCAAAAAGGTTTTCAATTAGCGGGCCCTATCCCGGCTGACACACTCTTCACGCCTAAATACATTACACATGCAGACGCACTACTTTGTATGTATCACGACCAAGGCCTACCTACATTAAAATATGCAGGCTTTGGGCATGCAGCCAATATTACTTTAGGGTTGCCCTTCATTCGGACATCCGTAGACCATGGCACAGCTCTTGAGCTAGCCGCGTCGCGGGATATCCAAATGGGCAGCCTTGAATTTGCATTAAATGAAGCCTTAACAATGGCTGCTGCCCAAAGCCTCAATACTCAAAGAAGCAATTCCGAACCTAAAAACAGCATGCGAACAACTGATGCAACACCAGAAC
>JAYPYM010000012.1:3932-8848 GCA_038135915.1 Gammaproteobacteria bacterium | reverse complement strand
AAGTACACATTTTTGCATGCCTATTACTTTCAATCATATAAGAAGGTATTAAACATTTGTCTCATAAAGCCAGAAAAAGATTTGGACAAAACTTTCTCGTCGACAGATTTATTAAAGACGAGATCATCCGTCATTTTCAGCCTGCTGAATTCGACCACGTAATAGAAATCGGACCAGGGCAAGGGGCACTGACCGAATATATTGCAGGTAAAACAAAATCTCTTACCTTACTGGAAATTGACAGAGATTTGATTGAAATCCTAACACATCGGTTCCACCAGTGGCTCAATTACAATGGACAACCAAATCAAATGAGAATTATAGAGGGGGATGCACTCAACATTGAGTTTAACGAAATAAGCAAAGTATTACCGGACGCGCCAGAAAAGTTTCGCATCATTGGAAACTTACCCTACAATATATCCACACCCATCATGTTCCACTGCATACGACAACGCTCATACATCAAGGACGCTTTATTCATGCTACAAAAAGAAGTCGTTGATAGAATTACAGCTCTACCCAATACTAAGGATTACGGCCGACTCTCCGTAATGACCCAGTTTCACTGCCAAGTAGACAAGCTTTTCGACGTCCCACCAAATGCTTTCAAACCCGCACCCAAAGTCACTTCGGCGATACTACACTTAAGCCCTCACCTTAAAAGCCCATACCAAACATGTGATACAGAAAAACTCATGACAGTCGTTACAAAAGCATTCAGTCAACGACGAAAACAACTCAGCAACACCCTAGCTACCCTGATTTCCAAAGAAGCATTGGAAGATATTCAAATTGACCCTAGCCAACGTGCTGAAAATCTTTCCGTTGAATCATTTGTTAACATTACAAACGCATTAAATTGATTTATATTTGATTAGTTAAGGTATCATTTATGGCAAACTACGTGATTGGCGACATACAAGGCTGTTTTGATGCTTTCATGAGACTCTTGGATAAGATTCAATTCAAACCAAGCGATGACACCTTATGGTTATTAGGCGATATCGTCAATCGTGGTGAGGGCTCATTAGAGACGCTAAGGTATTGTGCAGAACACCACTCTGCAATAACAAGCGTATTAGGCAACCATGACTTTCACCTTTTAGCCTGCTACTACAATAATACGCCTACAAGGCCAAGCGATACGCTAGAATCCATATTAGATGCACCAGATGTTGAAATGTTAATCCATTGGCTTCGGTGCCAACCCTTAGCCAAATGCTTACCAGATTTTCAATGCTTTCTAAGCCATGCTGGCCTCTACCCAATGTGGTCAATTGAAAATGCGCTTTCATATTCATCTGAGGTGGAAAGTATACTACAAGGTGATGAAGCCCAGCTGATGCACCTATTGAAGAACATCTACGGTGACCAACCAAACGTTTGGCATCCTGAGCTACAGGGGTTGGAAAGACATCGTTTTATTATAAATGCACTCACCAGAATGCGATTTATCACACCGAATGGCGGCTTAGAACTCAAACGAAAAACCAGTCCAGAGCAAAATAAAGACTTAACAGAAACTGATCTATCGCCCTGGTTCAACCAAGTAAAGGCTCCAGTGGCGGGCGAAAAAATACTATTTGGACATTGGGCAGCACTGCAGGGCCATTGCCCCATAGCCGGCATCCATGCGCTGGATACCGGCTGTGTATGGGGAGGCCAATTAACAGCAATGCGTTTAGAGGACTCACAACTCATCAGTGTCTCAGCTTAAAAAATAACACTAGTCTTAACACATAACAGCCAACTTGCCATCAAACAAATACTCTCTGCTCGAGAGGCTTGTTCTAGAACCCTTATCTTTTTTAATGTTCGACGGAAGATTTCAAACTGAGCAATTGAGAAACAAAAATGATTTCATATCATGACATGATCCTACCGAAAAGCCTTTGATTGATTCATTTTTAGATCGTTTTTAATTTACTCAATCAACATCAAATTTACCACTTCTGCACAAAAACAGACCGCAAATTTCTACCCGCAAACAGCTTTTTCGCGCTATATTTAAAATAGACCTTTTGGAAAATTTAGGATCGAGTTTTTACATTAAGGTAGTTGTACACTCTCTAAAAACGAGTGGTTACCCAATAGGTAAGCCATGAACACACAAATGTGTTTGTTTGTTAAGATTTAAATCTGAACGTAAGATCATCGGAGAGATAACAATGAGTATATTTCAACACTACCAAAGCCGATACGAATCTACTCAGCAGGAAGAGTACAGCATCCAAGAATATCTCGACATTTGCAAGAATGACCCCTCAGCATACGCCAATGCAGCTGAGCGATTATTAATGGCAATTGGAGAGCCAGAGCTCATTGATACGTCTAAAGACCCTCGCTTGAGTAGAATATTCTCCAACAAAATTATTAAAAGATACCCAGCTTTTGATCAGTTTTTTGGTATGGAAGAAGCCATTCAACAAATAGTTTCTTACTTTAAGCATTCAGCACAAGGCTTGGAAGAGAAAAAACAGATCCTATATCTTTTAGGTCCAGTAGTGGCGGAAAATCTTCACTCGCTGAAAAACTAAAAAGCTTGATGGAACGCGTACCTTTTTACGCAATTAAAGATTCCCCCATTAATGAAAGTCCATTGGGCCTTTTTGACCCTGAAGAAGATGGCACTATTCTAGAGGAAGAGTACGGTATCCCACAAAGATACCTAAAAACCATCATGTCTCCTTGGGCTGTTAAACGGCTACATGAGTTTAATGGCGACATCAGCCAATTTAAAGTAGTAAAGCTTTACCCATCGATACTTAACCAAACAGCTGTCGCAAAAACTGAGCCCGGCGATGAAAATAACCAAGACATATCCGCGCTCGTCGGTAAAGTAGACATTAGGAAACTGGAAGAATTTGCACAACACGACCCAGATTGTTATGCATTTTCTGGTGGCCTCTGTAAAGGGAACCAAGGGCTATTGGAATTTGTCGAAATGTTCAAAGCGCCGATCAAGGTGCTACACCCATTACTCACAGCAACCCAAGAAGGTAACTATAATGGTACTGAAGGCCTAGGCGCCATTCCATTTGAAGGTGTTGTACTGGCTCACTCTAAAGAAAACGAATGTCAATCATTTAGAAACAACAAAAATAATGAGGCCTTTATCGATCGTATATATATCGTAAAAGTCCCCTACTGCCTCAGAGTGAAAGAAGAAATCAATATTTATGAAAAACTCTTGAAGCACTCTTCGCTTGCCAACGCTCATTGTGCACCCGATACACTCAAAATGCTCGCACAATTTACCGTTTTATCACGCTTAAAAGAACCGGAAAACTCTAGCATCTTCTCTAAAATGCGAGTATATGATGGTGAAAACCTGAAAGACACGGATCCAAAAGCAAAATCTATCCAAGAGTACAGAGACGTGGCTGGTGTCGATGAAGGCATGAATGGTCTGTCTACACGATTTGCTTTCAAAATACTCTCTAAAGTATTTAACTTTGATCACTCAGAAGTCGCAGCTAACCCCGTACACCTGTTGCATGTTCTGGAAACAAGAATTGAAGAAGAGCAATTCCCAGCCGAACTACATGACAGATACCTCAGGTTTATTAAAGAGTGGTTAGCGCCTCGCTATGTTGACTTCATTGGCAAAGAAATACAAACAGCTTACCTAGAATCTTACTCAGAGTATGGACAAAACATTTTCGATCGTTATGTCACTTACGCAGACTTCTGGATTCAAGACCAAGAATACCGAGATCCTGACACAGGCGAAATCTTTAATCGAAGCTCTCTAAATGAAGAATTAGAGAAAATTGAAAAGCCAGCAGGCATCAGTAATCCAAAAGATTTCAGAAATGAAGTTGTTAACTTTGTCTTACGAGCCCGAGCCAATAACCAAGGCAAGAACCCATCCTGGCTTAGTTATGAAAAGCTCAGAACCGTGATAGAGAAGAAAATGTTCTCTAATACAGAAGACTTGCTACCCGTTATCTCCTTTAATCCAAAAGCCTCTCGTGACGATCAGAAAAAACACGAAGACTTTGTCAATCGCATGGTGGAAAGGGGTTATACAGAAAAACAAGTCCGGCTACTTTCTGAGTGGTATTTGCGCGTAAGAAAGTCGCAGTAACAACGCAATAACAACTAAGCCGCATGATTACATATAGAGATGACCAGTGACTTATATAGTAGATAGAAGGCTCAACAGTAAGAACAAAAGCACTGTCAACAGACAGCGCTTTTTGCAGCGCTATCGTAAACATATTAAAAAAGCAGTTTCTGATGCAGTAAACAAGCGCAGCATCACGGACCTTGAGAAAGGTGAAAACGTCTCTATTCCAGAGCGCGATATCTCAGAACCTCGCTTCCGCCATAGAGCAGGAGGCAGGCGTACCATTATCAACCCAGGTAATAAAGAATTTATTCAAGGCGATAAAATTGCTCGTCCTAATGGCGGTAGTGGCAGCGGTAGTGGTGAGGGACAAGCCAGCAACAGTGGCGAAGGCATGGATGAATTCGTGTTTCAAATCACTCAAGATGAGTTCCTAGAGTTTCTTTTTGATGACTTAGAGTTACCCAACTTGATCAAGCGCCAATTAGCAGGCATCGACTCTTTCAAATACGTCCGCGCCGGTGTTGTGAATGATGGCAACCCTTCGAAGATTAATATCATACGATCAATGAAACAAGCTGCTGGCAGGAGAATTGCCCTGACATCTGCCTGTAGAAAAAACATCAAGGAAATGGAAAAAGAGATCGAAGCACTAGAGTCAAAAGACTCTATTCTACGTGACCATGAGCGCTTATCTTTTTTAAAAGATCGAGTGGAGATTTTAAAGAAAAAGGCAAAAAAAATACCATTTATTGATGACATCGATCTTAGGTATAACTTACATATTAAACATCCGCAGCCAACATCAAAAGCAGTCATGTTTTGTTTAATGGATGTATCT
>JAYPYM010000012.1:0-3922 GCA_038135915.1 Gammaproteobacteria bacterium | reverse complement strand
CCATGAAAGACATGGCAAAACGTTTTTTTATCCTGCTATATTTGTTCCTTAAACGAAATTACGACAAAATAGAGGTTGTTTTTATTCGCCATCATACCAGCGCAAAAGAAGTAGACGAAGAGGAATTTTTCTACTCAAGAGAAACTGGTGGTACCATCGTATCCAGCGCGCTGAGAATGATGTCTGAAATTATTGAGGACAGATACCCTCCAACTGAATGGAACATTTATGGCGCACAAGCTTCAGACGGTGATAATTGGAATGATGACTCACCGCTGTGTAAAAAAATTCTAATAGATAAAATTTTACCTAAGATACAGTATTTTTCTTACGTCGAAATAAACCCTCGACGTCATCAAGCCTTATGGCGAGAATATGAAACCATACAGGCTGAATTCGGTGATTTTTTTGCTATGCAACAAATCAGCAACCCAAGTGATATTTATCCTGTATTTAGGGAGCTGTTCCAACGCAAAAACCAAACTGGCACAGCAGCTTAGCAAATGAGTTATAATTATATTTGTCATTATGAAATAGAAAAGGAACCATATGTCGAATCGTGAAGAAGGCATGATGGACAGCGATCAACCACCCGTGCCTCCCGAATCACCAACTCCAGAACGCAAACCCATATCAGAGGGGTCAGAGTGGACGTTCGAGCTCATTAAAGAGTATGAGAAAGAAATCGCAAACGTTGCTGAAACCTTTGAACTGGACACATACCGAAATCAAATAGAAATTATATCGGCAGAACAAATGATGGACGCCTACTCTTCTGTGGGTATGCCAGTTGGTTATAATCATTGGTCTTTTGGCAAGCAATTTGTACGTATAGAAAAAAATTACCATCGCGGACAAATGGGCTTAGCCTATGAAATCGTGATTAACTCAGACCCTTGCATCGCCTACTTGATGGAAGAAAACACGATGACCATGCAAGCACTGGTCATCGCCCATGCCTGCTATGGGCACAACTCCTTTTTTAAAAATAATTACTTATTTAAAACCTGGACTGATGCCTCTTCAATTATTGATTACTTAGTATTTGCAAAGAACTATATTACTGATTGCGAAGAGCGCTATGGCGTAGACGAAGTTGAACAGGTACTTGACGCCTGTCATGCACTGATGGATTATGGCGTAGACCGCTATAAACGGCCTTATCCCATTTCTGCTGAAGAAGAAAAGCGTCGCCAAAAAGAAAGAGAGGCTTACCTACAGACTCAAGTTAATGAGCTGTGGCGTACCATTCCAAACTATGATGTGAATAATGATGAAGAAACCGATGAGCGATTCCCATCTGAACCTCAAGAAAATATTCTCTATTTTGTTGAGAAGAAAGCACCGCTACTTGAACCCTGGCAAAGAGAAGTCGTTAGAATCGTTCGTAAAATTGCACAATATTTCTACCCTCAACGTCAAACCCAAGTCATGAATGAAGGCTGGGCAACTTTTTGGCATTATACATTGCTCAACACCCTATATGAAAAAGGAAAAGTTACTGACGGGTTTATTCTCGAATTTTTGCAGTCACATACAAGCGTTGTTGCACAACCCAGTTATGACTCACCTTACTACAATGGCATCAATCCCTATGCACTTGGCTTCGCAATGATGCAAGACATCAAAAGAATTTGTGAAAACCCAACAGCTGAGGATAAAAAATGGTTTCCTGATTTTGCCGGTGGTGATTGGTTAAAAACGCTTCACTTTGCAATGCAAAACTTCAAGGATGAAAGTTTCATTCAGCAATTTTTATCCCCAAAAGTAATGAGAGATTTTAAATTTTTCTCCATACTCGATGATGACCATAAAAAGGAACTGGAAGTCACTGCCATACATGACGATATGGGCTACAAAATTATTCGAGAAGCCTTATCAAATCAATACAACCTCAGTATGAACGAGCCTAATATTCAAGTATTCGATGTCAATATCCGTGGAGACCGATCTATCACACTCAGACACTTTCGGCACAATAGAAAACCCCTTCACAAAGAAAATGCTGCAGACGTTATTCGTCACCTACATCAATTATGGAAATTTGATGTTCATCTAGAATCTGTCGGCGATGACGAACGTATCATTGAACGCTTTAGGTGCCCACCTGCCGAACCAAAGAGCGCCTAAACAATCTAAAAACAAATATCATCCAGTTCGGCTGAGATTTCTTCGCAAGGCAATAAATCCTAGCTATGCTAGAGTTATTAATAGCGCTTTCAACATATTGAAGACAAAAGGATATGGCTAAATTAACCGTTGAAGAGATAAGAAAAACCCCTTTGTTCTCTAATGTAGAACAAGAAACGCTTGAAGAACTCCTACCTAAGTTTGAACAGATTTTCGAATCAGAAGATGTTGTCATTCTTGCTCCTAATGAACCAAATGATTCAATTTACCTAATACGAGAAGGCGAACTACGTATTGTATTAGATGATAAGCGAAAAACGGTCATTTCACGCCTCGGGTGTGGCGAATGCGTGGGAGAGCTATCAGTGCTAGACCAGCAATTACCCTCAGCCTATGTGATTACCGATACACCGGTGGAGTTATTTGGATTAAAACGTGTCGACTTGTGGAACTTGATAGACACCTCTCACTCCGTTGCTAGAAACCTACTCTACATACTCTCATCTCGACTTAGAAATGATAACTTGGCACTCTGTGAATCAATCACATTACAGGCTTTGCATAAACAAGCTGCTCGCAAAGACGGTTTAACAGGCTTACATAACCGGCTTTGGTTAGACGAAATGCTACCTGAATTTGTAGGGTACTCAAATCTAAGAAACACGCCTTTGGCGCTACTACTCTTAGATATAGACTGTTTCAAACAGTATAATGATCTATTGGGACATCAAGCAGGCGATAACGCGCTAAAAATACTTGCCAGAGTATTACGTGATAATAGCAATGGCAATGCATATGCAGCACGCTACGGTGGAGAAGAGTTTGTCATGCTCTTTCCCGGTCTTCACGCATCTTTCCTAGGCCAAGCGGCTCAAAAAATTTGTGATGCAACCCGAGCATTCTCTATCACTAATGATAAGAACCAGCTATTACCCGGCATCACAGTATCCATAGGTGCTGCGATGCTGGAACCCGGCCAAACGGGCGACGACTTAATTAGAATTGCAGACCAAGCTCTGTACCTGGCAAAACAACAAGGGCGCGATCGTGTCGTTGTGCTTAGCATGAAGTATGGCAGCGCACCCAACTAGAATGCAGCCTCAATACATCAAAGCATTTCAAGCTAGCAAAGATTCCAGCACCTTTTTTGGAGATCAATATAATTGATCTCACATTGAAATCTATTCAACATTCCCCTCATATATTGGATTCCAGGCTGGATAAATAATATACTATCTGAAATAGTCGTTTTAAGCTTGCCTTACCTGAAACAATGGTGTACAAATATACATGTATACTTAAACAGTATTTAGGAGGCACCTCATGCAAGCTCAACCATCTGCTTTAAATAGAATACATTCTCCACAAGCAAGTCACAGCTTTCAAAATAGCTTCGCTTTTAATGATTTTGCTTTTAAGGCACACTCAAATCATCACGAAAAAATGCAAAAATACAAAAGCGCTATAGCCACTGGCTTAAATCTAGTATTAACATCAGGTTGTTGTTATGTATGCACTCATGCCCTGCTGGGTTTCTTCGCAGCTTAATTCTTCATTAAGGCTGAAGGGTAAATACTAGATTTGTTTGACCACGGTCACAAACAATAATCTTCTCGTTAACACTTGAACAGAATGCTAAGCTCTTAGGCATATTGATATTTTTATTAGAAGAAACACTGATCGTCATTTTGTCTTTTTTTAGGTATTGATACATACGCTTAAAACGACCAGCAAAGTCAACACCACTTTCATCTGCATGATAAAATGTCCGGTGAAATTTTGTGTATGTCAT
>JAYPYM010000011.1:34385-34805 GCA_038135915.1 Gammaproteobacteria bacterium | reverse complement strand
TGATAGGGGCGCCAGATATGGCATTACCCCGGTTAAACAACTGGAGCTTTTGGATATTGCCATTTGCTTTTGCGATTCTCATTATCTCTATCATCGGTTCCTTCTTAGGGGGGCCTTCTGCACCAAACTTTGGCTGGACCTTCTACGCACCTCTATCAACAACCTATGGGCCAGAAAGTACAGACTTTTTTATTTTCTCTGTTCATATGATGGGCATTTCTTCCATTATGGGTGCAGTGAATGTGATTGTGACCATCTTTAATTTAAGGGCTCCTGGCATGACGTTTATGAAAATGCCTATGTTTGTATGGACCTGGCTGATCACAGCTTTTCTATTGATTGCCGTCATGCCTGTCTTGGCTGGTGCGGTCACCATGATGCTGACTGATAGGCACTTTGGGACTAGCTTCTTTGATGCTG
>JAYPYM010000011.1:20919-34375 GCA_038135915.1 Gammaproteobacteria bacterium | reverse complement strand
CTGGCGGCGGAGACCCAGTGTTATTTCAACATGTATTTTGGTTTTTCGGTCATCCAGAAGTATATATTATGATCTTGCCTGCGTTTGGTATTATTTCAGCCATCTTGCCAACATTTGCTAGAAAGCCTTTATTTGGTTATTCCTCTATGGTTTATGCAACGGCTTCTATCGCATTTCTTTCTTTTATCGTATGGGCTCACCATATGTTTACGGTCGGTTTACCATTAGCTGGTAATCTATTCTTTATGTATATGACCATGCTGATATCTGTTCCCACTGGTGTCAAAGTCTTTAACTGGGTGGCTACGATGTGGAAAGGTTCTATGACATTTGAGGTGCCAATGTTATTTGCCTTGGCCTTTGTGGTTTTATTTACTATTGGCGGTTTGTCAGGTCTTATGTTGGCAATAACGCCAGCGGACCAACAATACCATGACACTTACTTCGTAGTTGCACACTTTCATTATGTGCTTGTTTCTGGTGCTGTATTTTCAATTATGGCCGCTGTTTATTACTGGTTACCAAAGTGGACAGGAAATATGTTTCATGAAGGCTTAGCAAAACTACACTTTTGGTCCTCACTGATTTCCGTAAACGTACTCTTCTTCCCAATGCATTTTATTGGCTTGGCTGGTATGCCTAGAAGAATTCCTGACTACCCTTTACAGTTTGCTGATTTTAACTTTTGGGTGAGTATTGGTGGCTTTGCATTTGGTTTAAGTCAGCTCATTATGCTTGTAGTGGTTATAAAGTGTATAAAAGGCGGTAAAAAAGCTACAGATCGAGTCTGGGAGGGTAGCCAAGGCCTTGAGTGGACGTTACCTTCGCCCGCGCCTTATCATACTTTTGAAACACCGCCGGTTGTTAAGTGAACTGACCTTAGGCTAATGTTGTAGTGCGCAGGGCTATTATCTGAACTTAACTTAATAATAATTTGCTAAGCGAATCTAAATGAGTATGGATCGAGCTGAACAAAAAACACTTCAAGAGAAAAATAAGCGCATCATTACCCGGCTAGCGCTGATTGTCGTGGGCATGTTTATTTTTGCTGTTGGTGTATTGCCACCCCTCTACAGTATATTTTGTGAAATCACTGGGCTTAATGGCAAAATTCCGTTAGAAGCAGCAGTAGATCCAGACACTTTGAATGATAGTGAGCAGGGCGAAGCTCAGGTGCCATCTGCGTCAACAACTAGGGAAGTTAGAATATTGTTTGTTGCGCAAGACAATAACGCTATACCTTGGGAGTTCGCGCCTATTGTAAAAAGCATGAAGGTATCCCCGGGCCAACGAGTAAAGACCTCTTATTTTGCAAAAAATTTGAGCAGCAAAGATTGGGTCGGCCAGGCTGTCCCTTCTGTATCCCCAGCAGAGGGCTCTCGCTATTTCAAGAAAATTGAATGCTTTTGCTTTACTCAGCAACCATTGGCTGCTGGTGAAGAGGCTGAAATGCCCTTAATCTTCTATCTTGAAAAGGATATCCCAGATCATATCAATGAAATTACGTTAGCTTATACGCTTTATCCAGCAAAGCGGGATAAGAATCAAACAGCCTCTATAGATTGAACACTTATTAATATTTAGCCGCTGACATACCGTTAGTCAGTGGGGAATTTAGGGAGAAGCACTCAATGTCGACAACCACAAATAAGTATTATGTACCAGAGCAAAGCTGGTGGCCATTCGTGACTGCAGTATCGTTGTTTATTACTGCAATGGGTGCAGCAAATTTCATCCAACAAAGCACCGGAGCTGTCAATAATGATGGGTCGATGGGTGGAATCGTATTTATGGTCGGTATCCTCTGCATCATCACCTGTATGTTTCTTTGGTTTGGGGACACGATTAAAGAAAGCAGAGCGGGCCTAAACTCGCTACAAATGGATGTCTCATACCGAATGAGCATGATGTGGTTTATATTTTCTGAAGTCATGTTCTTTTGTGCATTTTTTGGCGCTTTGTTCTACACGCGAATTTTGGCGGTGCCATGGCTGGGTGGAGAGGGAGACAAGGGGTTGACGCATGAGGTTCTTTGGCCAAGTTTCCAAGCCATGTGGCCCTTGATTAAAACACCTTCAGGCCAAGAAACACAAGCGATGGGCCCATGGGGTCTGCCTGCAATTAACACCGCATTATTAATCACTAGTGGTATTTTCTTAACAATTGCTCACCATGCTGTCAAGGTAATGGATAGAAAGAAAATTTTGATTAACCTTGGAATCGCAATTGTACTCGGCATTATTTTCTTATTTGTACAAGGCTATGAATACTATCACGCATATCAAGACTTGGGTTTGACCCTTGATGCAGGCATATACGGATCAACTTTTTTTATGTTGACTGGCTTTCATGGTTTACATGTAACAATTGGAGCAATTATGCTGATGATTATGTGGATTCGCTTTGCTAGTGGTCATTTTTCGTCGGATAATCACTTTGCATTTGAAGCTGCTGCTTGGTATTGGCATTTTGTAGACGTCGTTTGGATTTTCCTCTTCCTTGTTGTCTATTGGTTATAGCATTTGTCACTGATTAAAGAAAAGGGCCTATTAGGCCCTTTTTTCGTTCCAATTTCACGGTGTTGATTAGAGGGGTTTGAGATTAAACTCTTCTTAGGCTGACATAAGGATTTTGCTCGGTTTGCATAACCGTGTGTTGTTTCTTATGGCTTGCTTCAACGACTTTTGGTTGACCATTACTCGATTAAAATCGTAAAGGTGAAAACCATTGGCAGTGCTGCCAACAGGGGTTGTCTCAATTTGTAAGACTGTCGGGATCATTGTGATCCCGCGTTGCTTAAATAAGTAGACTCGTTGATTGCCTGTTTCTAGTCGGATTGTTTTACTTTCTGCACTAATACGCAGTATGAGTGGATCGCGCATGCCTTGCTGTAACATCTCTAACCATAGCTCGCTCATATTGACCGTTCGTCCATTTAGATTGTTGGTATGGCGTTTTGGGGCTGGGTTAGCAAGTGACAATAAATAGTCGGTGCTAATAAACTCTATATGATCACCCCTGGTTCTAGAAAAGAGGCGCTCGACTAGCCTCGGCTTAGCGCATGACTTGATGACTTCATCAATATGATTGATTGGTTTAAGGTAAAACTTTTTGGTCATTTAGCAAAATTATATTTGTTATGTAAAGCTCATTGAACTTTATGCGCTTATATGTAAAGGTATTTATAAAACCGGTAAGATAATGCCAAAATGATTGCTTTCTGTCAAGTGGTGAAAGATAATGTCAAACACGAAAAAGCTAAGCTCTGAGTCGAAATCACCTAGGGAATCATCTGTCGATCAACATATATATAAGGTGTTCCCGAATGATTTGAATGCTAGCCAAAGTATTTTTGGTGGAGTGATCATGTCTATCTGTGATCGGCTTGCATTGGTGGTTGCTGAGCGACATAGCAGTTGCACCTGCGTCACAGCATCAGTGGACTCAATGCACTTTATGTCCCCGGCACATGATGGTGAGACGCTAGTTTTTTGTGCGTCAGTGAACCGAGCCTGGAATACCTCCATGGAGATAGGCGTCAAAGTTATTGCCGAAAATAGCTTTACTGGAGAAACGAGGCATGTGGTGTCTGCGTATTTTACTTTTGTGGCGCTAGATTCATCGGGTTCACCGACTCAGATTCCTGCCTTAAGTGCTGTTTCGACAGAGGAAGTCCGTCGACATAATGAAGCCCAAGTGAGGCGTGATGCCAGACTTGGGACTAGAACAAAAATCAAGAAAATGCGTTTGAGCGATTAGTTACAGTTAATGATTGTTAGGCAATTTCTGCCAGCGTTTTTCGACTGATAAAGCGCATTGTCTGCCATACCAATAAGCTGAGCGCCAGTTATCTCTGAGTCTGCAATATAGGTAGCGATACCTGCGGAAAGTGTGCAACTGAAGCTTGCATAATCGGCGTGGAATTGTATATTCGAGAAGCTCTCTCTAACTTCGTCGATGACTAATTCAGCGTTACTAGCATCGCACTCTGGGAGTACGACAAGAAACTCTTCGCCACCATAGCGACCAATAATATCTGACTTGCGTAAACGCTGCTTTAGTAGCATAGATATTGCTGAAATAACCGTATCACCAGCCAAGTGGCCATATTGGTCGTTAATCGATTTAAAGTGATCTAGGTCAATGATCGCGACTGAGACGGGGTAATGGTGCCTGGCTGCACGAGAAATCTCAACGTCTACTGAGTCCTTGATGATTGCATGCTTGAACAGACCGGTTAAACTGTCGCTTGAAATCTGAGCATTGAGTTCTCTGGATCGAGCGACTTTTGTCCGTATTGAACAAATGAGTTGAGCGGGATGCACTGGCTTTACTAAGAAGTCATCACCGCCTTGATTGATAGCTGTAATTTGCTTATCTAAGTCGCTTTCACCTGATAGAAACACGATCGGTAAGCTTGACCAGCTTTCATGTTGTCTGATAACGCGAGCTAAATCAATGCCGCTGAAGTTGGGCATATAAAGGTCCATCAAAACCAGCTCAGGAGAGAAGTCGATCATTTCATTGATTAGGTTTTGTGGTTTGTCTAATAATTTGATGATCATGCCTTCGGTCTCTAAGGTTTTTTGGCACACTTTAGAGATGCCATGATCGTCATCAATGATTAAAATTCGTTCCGGCTTGGCTGAAAAGTTATCAATATTTTTTCTGATTTGTTCGATGAGATTTAATTCATCAATCGGTTTAACATAGAAGCCGGAGGCTTTCAGTTTTGCCGCTAGGACACGGCTACTGAAATTGCCGCTGTCTGAGATAATAAAAAAGGGTATATCGATGTTTTTTAGATAGTTTTGCTCAGCTTCAGAGAAGGATAGATCTGTTTCACCCTGCTCTGTAGATTTTTCAATTAGCAAGAATTTTATAGAGGAATTGTAGGCTTCAAGTTCAGCTATATCTGAAAATGATTTTGTTATAAAGCCAAAAGATTCGAGTTGGGCGACAATCTGAGGATCTAAATGCAGTGATTCACGATATAAGGCAATGAGTGCCTTTTCTGGTTTCTTCTCATCTGTTATCGATTCATTTTGTGGTGTTTCAGTGCTTAGTATTTGGCTTTGAGTTTGAGCGTTACTTGGTCCGGGTTTTAGGATATTGTTGATGACGACTTCAAGGCTTTTGAGTTTTTTAGAAATTTCGTCGAGTCTTTCATTTTCAGGTAACTGAGGGCCGAGCGCTTCTTCAAATCCCGCAACAAAATATTCGAGTTCTCGTGCTTTATCGGTTAAATTTGTAAATCCGAAGGATCCTCCTGTTCCGGCTAATTTATGAAGCCTCGCATTTAACTGTATGATCTTCTCGTTGCAAACTAAATTGCTGCTAGCGATGATCTTATTTAGTATAAACATTTCCTTAGGCAAAGAATACACGTACTTTTGCCTCAAGAGGGCTATTTTATCCAGCAATTTTTGAGGTCGATTAAATTCTGCCATGGGGTGGCTTCCAAGTCATAAAATAGGTAGTTCAATAATATTGTTAAAACCCTGGTCTTTGCTTTAATTGTGTTGTAGATAGCCTCGTTTCCATTTTTTGACGAGAAAAACTGGGTTGTAATTAATTAGAATTAAGATCTTCTTTTTTAGATTATAGAAGAATTGGCGTGGTTGGCTCATTAAAATTGAGTAAAATTCTGTAATGCTAGGAGCGCTAGCTATCTTGCGCTTTTTATGGGCTTAAACCCTACCTATTTTAGCCCTCATTCGATTCCATCAAATTTGTTTCAACAGCATCTAAAAAGCCAAACATGTCAACAATGGTCTCTTTGTTAGGCTCATTGGTCTTACCTTTCAGATCACCGGTAATAATACCTTCGCCTACAGTATCAACCAGAGCTTGTTTTAAACGTTTTGCATAGCTAATGAGTGCAGTATTACTATCTCTTTTGCCAAGTGTGTCGAGTGCATTGGCAACGGCGTATAGGAGAGCAGAAGAGTTAAATAGGGCCTCTTTATGATTGCTTTCTATATATCTTACGTACAAATCATGTGCCGTACCGTGAGGTGCTTCATATAGCATTGTACCGTCTTTGCTTTCTATCACAGAACTAGCAGTGGCTAAGCTGCCTCCAAGTGCGGCAGAAATATCAGAAAATATATCCCCATCCAGATTGAGTGCTGGGTAAATTGCATTGCGTGGCGGGTCTGTGATCATTTTCTTCAATTGGCTAGAAGGTCGCATGATCATGAAGGATGGAGGTTGTAAATTGCTGCTCACTAAGTCAGTCCGTACTTCGTTAATCACTTTGCTGAATACTTCATCGTATTCCATGTATTCTCTTTTTAACCCAAAATAAATTTCTTTATCGTTATTAGCTGCATCTCTAAATACTTGTAACACCCAATCTTTGATTGCCTGTCTATCGTTGGCCATGAAGATAATGGGGTCATTCTTTTCTACGGTACGTGCGTGTTTTTCTTCTCCATCCAGCACAATTTTAACGATACCGTTTTCCTTAACGGCCATATTAAAACTACCGTATTGATCTCCGCCACCTGCGCTCATCCTAGAAATAGAAAGCGTGAACTTTCTTTCTGGTATACCAAATTTTTTCAAGGTTTCAACAAGTTTGTAAAGTTTTCTTCCCGATGTATTTTCTGGGACGCCCCAAAGTGCACGTTTGGGTGGGTTTGAAATGATCCTAGCTGCTTGTGCGTCGATCAGTTCATAATGGTAAGCAAGCCCCGCTTGATCGAAAGCTGACTTGTATTCATTATTGAATATGGTTTCTACCGTGGATCGCATAACACCATCGTACCCAGGGATTACTGTGTCTTTTAGCCCAACGTAAGCGTCTCTCTTTTCTTCTAGTGCTCGTTTAAAAAAGCGATGCGCCCAATCTTTTACTTTCTCTGTACTGTTTGAAGCGATTAACCATGGATCACCTTTATTGATGAGCCTGCGATGCAGTTCTTCGGGCTCGCCGCTTTCGCCGACAAATAGGACTTTTATGATACCTGTTACTTTAGATAGCTCGTTATGGCTATGCTTATTGCCACCAGTCTCCATGGTGTCAACGATAATATCTCTGTCTATCCAGTTTGGTGTTAAGCGCTTGAGATTTTTAAAAGGAATGTCCTCTCGTGTGATATTGCCCCCAATACCTTTGCGAATAGCGCCGTTTGGAGACTTTGTTGCCAATGGGTCAAGCTGTGTTGAGTCTGTTTCTGGGTATTTGCCTAGTAGCTCATTGAGTTGGCTTTTATTGACGGTCATGCCAGCATTCTTAACGCCAACACCATGCTCTTTCAATGCTAAGATAGCATCTCTTACTGCCTGGCCATTTGTTAGTAATCGATTTTCCGCGGAGAGGTCAATTTCGACCAGCTCAATGTCTAGTTTGCTGGTAATAAATTGCTCGATCACTCTACTAAAAGCGATCTGTGCCATTTCATCCCCGTGTAGTAAGACCAAAGGTTTTTCCACTTTAATTTTTGCAGTCATTGATAAGCCCATTTTTTGTGTGACAGTAAATACTTAACCGGTTATTTACTTAGGGTCGAAGCGTATTCAAACTATAGTATAGGACCGGCAGTGGAAAGTGACAGTTCCCGGTTTCTTATCTTAATGTCCTGTGTTATTTTTATGCTGCGAAATATGCTAATTAGCTAGCTTTCATGATGTTTATTTGATCTAGGTCTTTGGAATGGTCGTTCACCATAAAAGTGGCAAATCGAAACAAGTTGTTGCGAACAAACACTTAGATCTAAATGATATAGAGCATCTTGTTAACAGGCATATTGCTTCTTCTTATCAAAAACCCTTTCAACAGCATAATGTCATAGCGTTCAATGATATCTGTGATTTCATTGATAAACATTCTGAAAAACCGCTTATTTTAGATTCCGGTTGTGGTACGGGTTTAAGTTCGTTTAAGCTGGCGGTAGCGCACCCGAATCATTTGGTTTTGGGTGTAGATCAATCGGCAGCTCGTTTAGGCAAATCATCAGTACTTGAAGATGGTTTCAAGCAAGTCGGTTTATTTCGGGCAAATTGTGAAGATATTTGGCGATTAATTAAAAGAAAAAAGATCAAGTTTGATATACATTGCTTGTTTTACCCAAATCCTTGGCCGAAAAGTCGCCACTTGATACGGCGTTGGCATGGGCATCCTGTTTTCCCTTATTTGAAATCTATTGCGCAAAAGACAGTCGTTCGCTCAAACTGGCGAACCTATCTGGTGGAGTTTAATACCGCTTGGCACGTGTTGACTGGTATTCAGGGTGAGGTGAAAGAGTTAGTGATAGATAAACCCATTTCATTGTTTGAAAAAAAATATTACGAAAGTGGTCATACTTTGTATGAGCTGGTTTTACCTGCTTCAGAGTCTGTCAGCTCTTTTACCTTCAAACCCTAGAGCCATTGTGCTTTTTTTAAAGGTTTATAGCATAGTGCAAAAAACAATAGCATAAGCACAAAGATAGTTAAAAATAAGCTGGTGAAAGGGCTAGGCGGTATCTGAATGCTCAGCTCAGGCTGTGAGTCTGGGTAGCCAAGCCAATATTTGCTTGTTGGAAAGCTGGCTCTTATCTTGTTGCCAAGATTGTTAGCGCTGTTTGTCTTTAGGGTGTTTTTTGTGGGTAATGAGTTGGAAGTCTCTGTAGATAATTCTCCTTTTGGTATCTTGTTGTCTAAGTTTTGAGAGAATACCATTGAAGGTATCAAGAGTGTTAAAAGATAAACTGTAGCTATCAGAGCCTGTGCTATGTGCCAGTTTCTTTTCATGGTTTTCCCTCCAGCTAATATCTATATATGTATCTTGGTGTCGAGTTCAAATTACACCGCAAATAGCATATGGTCTACAGAGGTGTTTATCGAGGTATTAACACGGTTTAAAGTGTGAAATATTTACGATCTTTAGTGTTGCTGGCTAAATTTCTATGCGAGATATGGGTTGCTTGGTCATGGTAGTAGCGTCGAATTTTTTTAATCGGTAATGGACGTTTTAAAAAATCAGTCCGTATCAAGATATCGATAGTCATCATCGTAGTTAATCAGATAGTCAATATACTTACCTTCTTTAAGGTACTGAGCTTCCTTCTCCAGAAATTCAGATAAGCTAGATGCAATTTTAAGAAAGATAACACCGTTGCTAGGGTCGAAACGCCATATGGCTATATCTGATGGTAGGCATTGAATCAATAAACTATTGCCCGCAAAATCTTTAGCGAAGGTAATAAGCTTACCGTCAGTGGGGGCTCCCTCAACAGGTTCAAAATGATCATTCATTATGTTAGTTTCACTGACAAGAGAGTCTACTTGCCCTAGTAGCTTAATAAAAGTGCATACAGCAAAGGGTGGTGCTACGCTGTCGACATCGTTTGGATCGCAACCGTCATAGCAAGCGTAAAAATCTTTAACCTCTTCAGGCAGCGTCAATCCGAGCTGCTGCTCAGCCATTGTTATTTGTTCGGTTGTAGCGCCTGTACGAAGCATGTTTACTGCCTCTGGTGAATGTTTCTTTAACGCTGAGAGATAATCTTTCCAACTGCTTGTCACTTTACTCATAACGCTCCCCTAAAAGCACTATTCCGAAAATAGCACACACATCCAGTTTGGCCTCTTTATTATATAGTTGAATATTAAATTTAGAGGTCTTTTTTAATTTGGCAAGCATATGAGGAGTTGGTTAGGTTAGGTGATATATGAAGTACCTCCGTCATGTCAGCTGTCTTATTTGAGTGACTGTTCGTTCCCACCTCTTTCCAGTGCTTTATTTTCTGATGATCGACCGAACTAATTTGATAATAATTTTTGGTAGGGTATTGATATGTCTTCTGGGTCTGCTTGGTGTTGTATCAATCAAGGTTTTGATTTGCTCGTTGGACGCGGTGACTCTGCCATAATGTGCTAAGAGAAAATCATTGATGCCTAAGTTAATGTATCTTTGTAGAGATTGTTTATATCGTTTTGGATCAAATAGTGGATAAGGGCGAGATACTTGATGTTTTACTTGAACAAAATTATCAGCAATGTAAGCAACTTTATTATAAGCATGATAGATCGTTAAATCGTGATTAGTATGACCGGGGCATTCCAACACCTGCCATTGTTCAAAGCCAGGTATGGCCATCTTCTCTTTAAGCGTATAGTCCAGCTTCACTGTTCGTGGAAAGAAAATATTTTTGAAGGTTTTTTTTCTTTTCATGGCGACTAAATAGGTCAAGAGAATGTCAACCAAATAAGTAAAAAAGCCCGAAATACCTCGATACCATTGGTTTAGTTCTTGAGGGCCGGCAATTGGGATTCCTTTCTTTTGGAACCAGTATAATCCGCCTGAATGGTCCGGATGAGCATGCGTGGAAATGACCAATTTTAGATCACTGAATGGTCTGTTGAGTTTATTTTCGATAAAGGACTGAACTGCTTCCACATCTGGTCTAGAGCACCCATCCAAAAGCATGAAGCGACCATTCTCTTCTACTAGGTGGATGCTTTGTATGTAGCCTTCAATTTGATGCAATACACTGGTCATAGAATGTAATGATTTTTCTAGTTGAACGACTCCTCGTTTTCTTTAAGCGGGGAGTCGCTATCTAGGCTATGCTGCATTTGCTAATGTCATCTGAGCCTTAACCTGTTTTGGTGTTTTGCTGAATAGTTTTGCTAACCAATTGTCAACAGCAAAGCTACCCGCACCTTGAATGCTAATTGCTAAAGTAGCAGCAAATAACGTCAGTGCATACTCGTACCCATTATTAGTTAGAAATAACCCGTGACTAAAGTGCACACTAAAAATAGCTACTAGCATCGTGAATGCGCTGACTACAGCAGCTGGCCTTGTTAAAGCGCCAACAACTAAGGCAAGGCCTCCAAAAAATTCTGCACTGCCAGCCAATAGGGCCATTAAAAAGCCTGGTTCCAAACCTATGCTAGCCATCCACTGCCCTGTGCCTTCTAAGCCGTAACCTCCAAACCAACCAAATAATTTTTGTGCACCGTGAGCAGCCAATATGATACCAACTGGTACCCTAAGAACAAGAGATGCTAAGCCTGCATTAGAATTCAGTACGCGGTGAAGTGTTTTCATATTATTCATTGTTTGTTGCCTCCAAGTAAATATTGAATTAGCCGAAATCGTTTTAATGTCTTGAACCGATTAATTATTATTCTAATAGCAAACCTTTTGGGGATAAATAGACATATTATTGATTGATTATCAACGATTTGTTGCTATTATTAGCTAAACGGGACGTGTGATATGGATAGAATAGAAACAATGAGGGCATTTGTAGCTGTAGCCACAGAGGGCAGCTTTACCGCAGCTGCAGGTAAGTTAAGCACATCTAGCCAGTTAGTCAGCAAGTATGTTGCTCAACTTGAGGACCACTTAGGTGTACGACTCTTCAATCGTACCACTCGAAAAGTTAATCTCACTGCAGAAGGTGAGCAGTGTTTTCAGCATGCTCATCACATCCTTGAAAGCATCAATAGTATGGAAGGTCACTTTGGTCAGCTGCAAAGCGAAGCTAAAGGAATGCTGAGTATTAGTGCCCCAGTATCCTTTTCTACACTTCATCTCTCTTCCCTCATATGCGACTTTAAGAAAAAACACCCTATGGTAGGTATTAATTTACAACTGAATGATAGGAAGGTTGATGTGGTCGAAGAAGGGTTTGATATAGCTATGCGTATCGGTCACCTAAAAAGCTCATCATTAATCGCGAAGAAAGTTGCACCTATCCGATTAGTATTATGTGCTTCAAAGCAATATCTTAAAGACCATGGCACACCTAGACATCCAGGTGAATTAATCCCAGAGCATTACTTACAATACAGTTTGATGGAATATAGCCAAACTGAGTCCCCCCTTATACAAGCCTTGAAGTCCGCAAGGCAAAAACAAGGTGCTAATGTTTCAACAAGCGGTATGTTTTCTACTAACAATGGTGAGGTTTTAGTGGCCGCTGCGATTGCAGGAGAAGGTTATGTTTTACAGCCTACATTTATCGCTGGGCAGGCATTGAAGGATGGTAAGCTTCAAGTCATCCTTCCAGACTATGAGCCTGAACCTGCAGGGCTATATGCGGTTTACCCTCATCGAAAACTATTAACACCAAAAATGAAAGTATATATAGACTTTATAAGTGATTATTTTGGGCCAACGCCTTATTGGGATGATTTTGATTAAATTAACTGAAAAACTTAATAGTGAATATATTTTATGGAGATTATTTTCTTAGGCACCTCTGCAGGGATGCCCACTAAAGAAAGAAATGTAACAGCAATAGCGGTCATTGAAAGCAAGGGTCGTAGTTGGTATTTGGTAGATTGCGGCGAAGGTACTCAACACCAGTTATTGCATACAGGCTTATCTTTAAATCACTTAAAAGGTATTTTTATTACGCATATACATGGTGATCATTGTTATGGATTGCCTGGGCTGCTAGCCAGTGCAAGCATGAATGGTAGAGTTGAACCATTGACTATTGTTGCGCCTAAGGGCATCCACCAATGGTATGATGCGACTGAAAAATTCACTGCTTTTCATTTGTCATATGAACTTAATTTCATCAGCACTGAAATGCTTTCCGATCATGCGTTAACCCTAGGAAGGCTTTCTATTAAGATGACTGAATTATCTCATCGGGTACCTTCATATGCCTATATTTTTACAGAGAATAAAGTCCAAATAAAACTAGATACAAATAAGTTAGCTATGTCTGGTATACCGAAAGGTCCACTTTGGGGCCAGCTACAGTTGGGGCAAAACATTGAGCATGCTGGAAAGCATTACAAAAGTTCAGAATTTACTGATGTGCTGCACCAACCAAGAAGCATTATAATTTGTGGCGACAACGATAACCCTGATTGTTTGCAAAATGCTTATGAAAGCTGCAGTGTTTTAATACATGAAGCAACCTTTACTGAGAATATGGCAGATAAAGCCGCAAAAACAGGCCACAGCTATGCTAAGCAGGTCGCTATGTTTGCAGAAAAGCAGTCTATAACCAACTTAATATTGACCCACTTTAGCCCACGTTACCAAGCAAACCCCGAAAGCGAATACTCTATTGAGAGCATTAAACATGAAGCTAAATCAGTGTATAGTGGACATCTTTATACTGCTTCAGACTTTGATCATTATATGTTGAACCAATCAGGGCATATTGTATTAAAAAATTAAACTGCCCCGAGCGGATAAACTGCTGAGAACGAATAAACTGCCCCGAATAGGTAAAGAATAGGAAAGATAATGAGTGAAAAAACAGTTATTGTTACAGGCGCCAACCGTGGCATTGGCCTTTCATTTTGCAAGCTATACGCTGAAAAAGGCTTGAAGGTCATTGCACTTTGTCGTCATTCTAGCAAAGAGCTAGAAACCTTATCCGTAGAAATTATCCCAGGTTGCGACCTCGCTCAACCTTATTCGCTCCCTATGGTTGTCGATACTATTGGTAACAGAACTATCCATCTCTTGATTAATAATGCAGGTATTTTG
>JAYPYM010000011.1:15779-20909 GCA_038135915.1 Gammaproteobacteria bacterium | reverse complement strand
CATTAAATTTTGAAACCATCGAAGAACAGCTAAAGGTCAATGCGTTAGGGCCTTTGCGATTAACAGAGTTATTGATGCCTAACTTAGAGAATCCATCTAAGATTGCAATGATTACCAGTCGTATGGGTTCCATTGCAGATAATACGAGTGGAGGTCGTTATGGTTACCGAATGTCTAAAGCGGCACTAAATATCGCTAGCGTATCCCTTGCGAAAGACCTTCGTCCAAAAGGCGTTGCTGTTGGCATTTTCCACCCAGGTTTGGTTGGTACGGATATGATTGGTGGTCATGGTGATATAACACCTGATGAGGCTGCAACTCGGCTCATCAAAAGGATAGAGGGCTTATCCCTGGAAAATAGCGGAACATTCTGGCACTCCAACGGTGATCTATTGCCTTGGTAGAATAAATGATGAGCAGGCCGTAGTGATTGATCGAGGATATTCATGCATATTGTGATATGTGGTGCTACAGGGCTAATCGGCTCTTTATTGTTAGAACGGCTGATTGATCATACGAAAATATCGCAAATCACCACAATCACTCGAAGCCCGTTGAATCTTGATGTCCCAAAGCTGAATCAAATTGTTTTTAATTCTATGGAGGCAACTCATGTTTCTTCAGTGAGCATTCAAGCGGATGTTTTCATTTGTGCGTTAGGCACTACGATGAAAGCTGCAGGATCTAAAGAAAACTTTAGGAAAGTTGACTATGATTTGGTGGTCGCTTTTGCAAACTTAGCCTATCAATCAAACGCACAAGCATTCTTTGTTGTTTCTGCATTAGGTGCTAATCAATCGTCTCCTATTTTTTACAATCGCGTAAAAGGTGAAATGGAGCAAGCAATCATGGCAATAAATTTTCCATCATGCTATGTGCTTAGGCCTTCGTTATTAATCGGTGAACGCAAAGAACAAAGGTACGCCGAGGCAGCAGGTATTGCTTTCTATCGTATTGCGCAGCATGTTTTACCTAAGGGGCTTGCTAAAAAAATCGGTACACCTGTTGAAGCCATAGTAAGTTACATAGTGTGTCAACTTAGTCAGTTGAAACCGGGGAATCATATTGTAACCGATTATTTTTAGATGATCGGTAGCTCGCATTTTCACAAGCCGTTCAGTTTGAATATGAAATCAGGCTTAGAGTATTATGCTGGTTTAAGTGTCTGTTCCAAAAAGTTGCTCATTAAGCCTTGTAATAAAAACCGCCTATCCGTTAGGTCCGATCTTGCTAGTATATAGGCTGACATACTTTGGGTTTGTTCATTTGCATGAAGTAGTGCCCAAATCTTATCTAAATATTCTGTGGTAAGGTGTGCAGAATAGGGCAGAGGTGATTTGCTAGACACGATTGCGATGAGCTGTGAGAGCTTATCACTAAGCTCTTCAAAATAAATGTCGATCTTTTTTATTTCCTCACGCATTTCCTCTTCGACTACAGAGAGGATATGGTGAGCAAATGCGCTTTGCTTTTTTCGAGTGCTTCTTTGCTGGTGTTGTACATGCTCGCTGAGTAAGCCATCCTCCATTGCAATGAGTTGGCCCCGAAAACTTGCGAGTCTGGAAACAAGGTAAGATCGTAAAGGTTCTAATAATTTCTCTGTTTGCTGTAACCAATCAATAACTGTTGGTACAAAATTACTTTGCCGTTGCATGGATAAATCCACTAATTTTGGCAACAGCAATAGCTGGTCAAGTATTCGTTCTCGCAGTATTGCTTTCAACGTAGATTACTCAGGTTGGAGTTGGTTCTTTGTCCCTGCACCAGCGTTTCCACTTGCCCATTCGAGCCCCTCTTCGCGCAGAGTGACTTTAAGCCGAACACTGGATTGATGAGTAGACTTTTCCTTTACCTCGCTGGTAACTGCAGAAGTCACTAGCTTAGCTGGTTGAGATCTTTCTTTGACGCTGATATCTGCAACCCGGTGACGAATTTGCTTAGATATAGCGCTTTTTTGTTCTGGAGAGAGCTCTTGTTCAACACGAGATTTTTTTTGTGCGCTAATGAGAGCAGTATCCATCGCCCGTACAATCGCTTCCCGGCTTAATTTAACTGTCCCCTTTCGGTCTTTTTCCGCAATATCTTTCAATGCCCGCAAGGCTTCTTTATCGAAGTGAGACCTAAAAGTTTCCGTAGCACTCAGTATGTTTTCATGATCTAGGGTATTTCTTAATTCCTCCGTGACAGCCTTATGAATGACCGTAGGGCTTTCCAATTCGGCGGCCTTTTCCGTGTGATGTTGGTCTATGGTGATGGGCATGTCTATAGTGACTTCGGGCACCCGCACTCTGGGTAAGCTCAAGCCTTCTAGGAGGGGATGTTCTTTATAATATTCTGCAACAGCTGCTGTTTCTTCATCAGCCATCCGCCGTGCATGCACCAGGCTCACCATGAGTGAGCCTAAAATTTCACTTAATTCTGACATAGTGTTCAACTTCTTTTTTCAGTAGGTTTTGACTTGATTGAAGCTTAAGTAACGCGGGGTAAAGCCTATACATCCCCGTGTTGCTCAATGATAAGTAGTCAAGGCTCTAAGGTGTGCTAGGTACTTCTTGGATAGCGTTCTCCAAAATTCCAAGGAGGCGCTCAGTTCCCGCTGGAAGCTCATCCTGAACCGCTTTGACATTAATCGAAAGGCTGTAGGTTCTTTCGGTCTTCGAGGTTGCACTGGTTGACTTCTTGTAGGAATAACTCGCTTTTAAAGAGGCCGATACGGGTCCCCAACCCCCTTTCACAGATAAGGAAGTACTTAGGTCATGAGATGAGGTTGTGGTAGATTCTTGCACAGAATTAATTTTTGCGTTGAAGGCAATGGTAGTTTCTTCGACCCTGATAAATGGAATGGGGAGCATGGTTAATATAGGGACTGTTAGGTCGTATTTGGTTGGTGTCACTCCCGTCACATTTCCATCGCTATCCTTTGTTTCAACAGGTTTCATGTAACTGAAAGTCACCATGGTTGGGGTGCCATCATTGGCGTCAAAGCCGACCGACTTGATAAAATCGACAGACGTTTGTGCTGACTGTGCTTGTGCCTGGACAACCGCGTTTAACGGACCACCAATCATTGATTTAAAATCGATACTCGACAGCTCATCTCCTATGGCCATAATATCCTCGCTTGAAATTTGAAATCAATTTATATGTTTATTAGATCACTCTTCCGCTAGGCTAACATGCTTCACGAGTAGGACCAAGGTAAATATTTCACAACATTTAACTGAGTAGGCTTGGCGCATCAAAAGTGAAACGCATATATTCTAATGAATAGCTTTAAATGCAAAAGAAAGCAGATTTTTAATTGTAAAAGCCTGATTCAGGGCGTGAATCCATAGTTTCTATGCCTCAGGCGAAAGTTCTGAGGCGACCGATTTCTCTCCTAGGCTGCTTATATCATCGTCGATCTCGGGAATATTGATATCTATTCCTGCATCTCTAAGGTCAAGCTTTGAAAAGATAGCGAACTTATCATATAAAGAAAATCCTTCCACTATATTGATATCTATTGTAAGTGCTTTCAATGTATTCAGAGCACGCAATTTTGCTGATATGTCGCTATGGCACGATTTAATCGTACGGTGATTGCCAGAAATGTCTAGCTCTTCTAAGCTATCTTCCAAAGTATTGAATGCGGGGAAGTATCCAAGTGAATTATTGCTGCAATTAAGCTTCCTAAGCCCTCTCGGAAACAAAGGTAGCTCTTCTAATTGATTATCAGAGCAGTTTAGCTCAATTAAACCAGCAGGAAGCTTTGGAAGTTTTGTTAGTTCTCCAGAAGTAAAAAACTCACCTGAGCAGCCAAGGTATTTGAGGTTTTTCAGTTCGCTTATAATGCTAGGCAGCTCAGTAACGGGCAACCCGAGCGTTATTTTATCAGTTTTGCCTAGAATGACATCCTTGATATCTTCCACTAAGAATTCTCGAGCTTGTTTATCTCCATCATGGCTGCTATTGAGGTACTCATCCAGTTTTATGGTGTACGCTTCGGGAATTGTAGGCGCTTCTTGATGAAGATGTGATGATGAAGGTGATCGGATTTCAGAATTAAAATTCCCTTTAAAACAGGAAAATATGCAAGAAGCTTTTCTAATTTTTTGCCATATAGATTCTCTTCCCTCTGTGTTTAACCTTGAGCCATTTACAGGATGTTTGGACGATGAATACACAGAAACCATTCTTTAAACCTTTATTGCTTTATAAATGAATAACCTAATAATCTATTATTTACAGAGGCGCATGATAACAAACAGGTAATATCTATACAATATCAAGGGCGCTACTGCTGTGTGTCTATCAGGAATTATATAATGAATTGGGTAGTGCTATTAGGATGGTGGTTTGGAAAGAATATATCGAGAAGATGATTCGGGTGCTTTGATTAAAGGCATTGGTCTGCCTGCTTTTATTCACAATATACAGTACCACTTAGTACTAATCCATGTTTATGAAGATGGTATCATAGACTGTTGGGAGAAAGTCGACTTTGAAGGTTTTGTAGATAAGGTGCGTGCTGGTCGTATTGTCACTCGATTGCCGCAATGCGTAAATATATCACGTTTTCATTCATTTACAGGGACCTCTGACAGCATAGAGACCTATGTTGAGGAAGAGGAGTTCATCAAGGAGGTTCGAGATACACTGGATAATTTGCAAGGTAAGCCTAACAGTGGTCAACGGTGTAAAGACTCACTAAAAGCTTTTCTAGAGGTGCCATCCGAAGAGAACAGTCAGCGATTGATCGAGAACTATCAGTTGATCCCGAATCACTTAAAAGAGTACATATTAGGTGATTTAGATAGTGACAGTGGACCTATTAGGCAATTATTAACCGGTCGAGCTTTAGCGGCCTCTGAAATAGCAGATTGGCTAGTTCAGTTGAACAAGTGGGATAGATGAAACGACTGTTTGTTTGGACAAATGCGGTATGAGGCACTAGATTTACCTTTATTGCATTGCCATATAGATCTTGAGTTAAGGTGTCGATTAAGTGCCACAGGTCGAAACTAGAAAAATTATTTCGATGCTCGAAACAATTGTTGGTTTTCTTTTCGCCTGCTATGCGTCATCACAGATTTACTGTGTGACAAAGGGGTTAGATGCATTTGGCATGTGTCAAACTAAGGCTACGTT
>JAYPYM010000011.1:3428-15769 GCA_038135915.1 Gammaproteobacteria bacterium | reverse complement strand
CTATTGGTGTTATCTGGGTTTGGCACCAGCTCTATTGACATATAAATAGACTACTTTGACAACAAACATCGCTAATGAAACATCAAGAAGAAATCAAACAATCCGTTTGTTTATGGCCTTCCCTGTTGGGGTTGATCATTTCATTATCAATCGTATCGCCAGTTCGTGCTCATCTTGGCGGCGCTTCAGTTCATGATGTAGTCTCTCAAGTCATTCAACGATTAAGACAGCATTACACTAAGGATTTAGACAATAAATTTGATGAATCTAAACTGCTAGATCATGTCACTCAAGCCGAACGGAAAACTTTATCAGCAAATCATATTCAATTTGCGGTTAATACGCGCGCCCGACTTTGGCTGGTAAGGGATGCATCTATGCCTAAACCATTTTGGTTCGAGACAAGCGGTTTTAAAAAAACAGTGCATCAGTTTAGAGAATCCAGGTGGAAGCTGGAAGTCTGGGAGAAAATTGTTGATCCTGGCGTAGTCACCCTGGGCATTAATTCAATTCAAGGAGGCGGCATTCATTACCTGGTTGCGCTTGAACCGATGGATCCTAAGGTGCCAATACTTGTTTCTGATATATGGCCTAAGTACTTGGATGTGGTAAAAGCAAAGCAGTCATTACAGCCCTATGTAGACTTAGAGTATGTTATCAAGGAGATGCCGGATTTTTTGAAGGGTAAGACATTTGTACGAACCGCACATAAACAGCGTGATGATGGGAAGATGCTAGGCGTTCTTAGGTATACCCAGCATGTAGCCCAGCCTGAACCCGATCAAATAGTATTAACCTGGAGTGATGACCCTACTCATTCGCAAACGATACAGTGGCGTTCGCAATGTTCCGTGGAGCGTTGCTCTAATACTTGTGAAGATAAATTGTTTGCCCGAGGGTATCTCGCTTACCAGGAAAAAGGTTCAGATGAAGTATCAAGTTTGGCAGGCTTTAACAAAGTACCTGCGGAGCCGATGTGTTTGACATCTCCTAACACCATTAACGACTCTGTTAATCTTCGTTTTACAGCTACGCTAAGTGAGTTGAAGCCAGATACTGAATACTGGTATGCAGTTGGGAATGCAGGAAATTGGTCGGATATTTATAGTTTTCAGACGGCGCCCGATGAAGCTAAGCCTTTTTCATTCGTTTATTTAGGTGATGCCCAGAATGGTTTAGATGTTTGGGGTAAGTTAATGGATCAGTCCAATCAACATTTTCCCCAGGCAGCGTTTTACTTAATGGCCGGTGATTTGGTGGACCGAGGCAATGAAAGGGACGACTGGGATGACTTTTTCTATCATGGTCGTCATGTTTTCCAAAGTAAGACATTGGTTCCAGTGATTGGTAACCATGAAAACCAGGGCGGGCATCCGACTCTGTACTTAGAGCTCTTTCACTTATTGCGAAATGGGCCGAAGCAGCTTGAACCAGAGCGCGCTTATTGGTTTGAGTATAGCAACGCTTTGTTTGTGGTGTTAGATAGTACGTTACCGCCTCGTACGCAAACTCAGTGGTTAGATAATGTGCTGGCAGCCAGTTCTGCTACATGGAAGTTTGTTGCTTACCATCATCCAGCGTATTCAAGCTCGAAACGGGGTGGCAAATCGGATTTGCTCGATACTTGGTTGCCTTTATTTGATCAGTATCAAGTTGATTTTGCATTGCAAGGTCATGATCATGCGTACTTAAGAACCTACCCGATGCTCGAAGGAAAGCCTCTTAAAGGTGTTGAACAAGATGAGCAACGAGGAACCATTTATTTGATTTCTGTCTCTGGTACTAAAAAGTATCCGCAGGAAGATCACGATTATATAGAGAAGGGTATGGTTAATCTGTCCACGTATCAGCTATTTGATTTAGAGGTAGGCAGAAAACGTTTGGTTTATCGTGCATTTGATTTCGAAGGTAAACTGGTGGACACAGTCACTATTCATAAAACCAGTCATTGACTTCCATAAAACGGGCGCTCACAGAACGCTCGTTTTATGGCTGTTTGATTAGGGCTATTTGAATAGCTTTCTAAGCCGTATTAACTGAGTTTCACCATTGGAATCATCCACGCCGTCGTTGTCATTAACGATTAACGCAGTACCATTTTTCAGCACAGTCAAACCTTCAATTTTTTCAAGTACGGCACCATTTTTTCCTGCTAGCGTTGGCATGAGGTCTATTTCTAATTGCTTTTCAACCACATCAAAGTTAGGGTTTATCGTGCCTGTGTCGATACTTGGGATTTTTCCTTGAATTGAAAAGCTGTATATACGCTTGATGCTAGCATCAGTGCCACCTTGATTATCACGCTCTATCACAGCAAAGCGCTGATCACCGATATAAGAAATATCTGAAAGACCTACCCATCCTCCGTTATCAGAGGTCGGTTCTTCAATAGGGTAATACAAGAAGCGCCAGGTACCATCGTTTACAGAATAAAATCCAATTCTAACATTGTGTTTAGCATCGCCAAGCCACTCTCTTTGAAAGGCGACTACGACCACTTCGTCGCCTTTTGTTTCCATTTGTGTGACACCTTCAAATCCAAACCGAATTTGTCGATCATTTACTTCAGGCGGTAAGCTGATCACGGATGATATTGTTCCGTCAATATTGGCTTGAAGTAATAGGTTAGGAGATGCGACAGGCCGATTGGGGTCGTTCACAGATCCGCTCCCTTCTGATACCAACCAGAAACTATTATCTGAACGGACAGAGATACCCTCTAGATCCAAACTAACACTGTCGTCGCTTGCTACTAGGTGTTGCGCGTTGCTGGGCATATTATTAAAGGTATCTTTGAGTAAGATTTCTCCAGTGATCTTTGCTGGTTTGGATGTAGCGTCTAATGGATATATCCTGCTTTTTTGGTAAAAACTGTCGTGAATCGTGAACAGGGAGCTGGCCTTCCCTTTTGGCCCTACTGCCAGCCCAGATAATGCCCCCCAAGGGATAGGTGTCTGGTCCGGCTTCAGGTTAGATACGATGGTAGGGTATTTCGCTTTAACTTTGGTTCGTTTGTAAATTGATAGGGAAGATCTGAATTTGTCGCCTCGATCATCTTTTTCACTGGCTGCAACGAAAAGGTCTCTGTCTGGAATTGGAAGTAAGCCTTCGGGGCCAACACCGGTGGGTAATATTTGTAATAGTTTAGGGTCTCGGTGACGATGTAGCTGATATACGAAGACTAGATTAGCTCTTTCTGATCCGACAAACAATAGGTTGTCTTTTCCGTATCGTGAAAAAGCGACGTTTTCAGGTTCGTTGCCTTTGTTTTCTGAGCGCTCCTCCGGGTAGTGCCCTAGCTGGGCTGCTAAATGATCTAGTTGATGACCGCTTGAAAAAATAGGCTTGCCAAGTAAGTTGAAGATAGTAAAGCTTCTGCTGCCACCAAATAAATCACCCTCATCAGCTGTTGCAAAATGAACAGGTGAAACCCAGGTTATGCCATCTGGCTCTCTTGGCACATCTACTAAACTGTTACTCAATTCGATCAGGTTATTTTCTGTGGTATCTATCTTTTCTAAATCTACTGAGCCAGCAGAAAAATGGTTGATGATGTGACCGGTTGGTAGATGAACCAGAATAATTTCATTATTTTCCTGTAAAGTAACAGCTGCAATATTCCACTGGTTGATCGATACGTATTCAGGCTCTGGGTCGTCTGCGAATAGTGTAGGTATGCCCCTTAAGTCGAGCGAGCGTATGGTCCAGTCTTCAGGTCCTCCCATCATGTCGAGAATAGCCAAAAAACCTGCAGGTGCTTGCGGTGGTTCACCATTGCCTAAATCTTCATCTCTTTCATTTTCAATTGCGATAGCAGCGTATTGTTTACTCGGGCTAATGGCAATTGCATCAGCTTGTCCCCCTAACTCCATACGGGCAATTTCATTTTTCGTTGTCAGGTCGATGACGACAAGTTGACCGCTGGGTGAGGTAAAAGTCGGTGATGTGTTGATACAAACGAGGGCTAGGTTGCCGGCAACAGCTACTGAAGTGGGTTCGCCATTCAGCTCAATGGTACCTAGGCCTTTAGGCTGGCGTGGATTGCTAATATCAACCAATCCAGCTTTACCGGTTTCGCTGTCGGTATAGATCAGTGTTTGGCCGTCTTCACTGGCTGCTACGATCTCAGCAACTGTTTCAAGCTCGATGCTTGTATTTTCAAAGACTGGGAATGTGGCTATTCGATTAAAGTATAACTGATTAGATTGATCGGACATTGCAAAGCTGGCATTACTCGCCAGTAAAGACAGTATGTAAAACACTGTGAGTATGGTTCGCTTTTCTCTGTGGTGATGGTTAGATCTTCCTTTGTTGAACATGTTAGCTCCTAATAGCTTATGTATGGCTTGAAAATTTTATCTGTGTATTTTTTCATTTTTGTGACGTTTTTTTGTGAGGTTTTCTGAGGTAAGCTGTACTGCTTTAGAGCTTAGACCTAATGGGGTGGTGTTTATGCGGATACCTAGCATTCAGTGGTATCATGTCAAAAAGTATTTGTATGTATTGATTAGCTTTTCTAGCATTAGCGCTTTGTCAGGCTGTGTTTCCATCAGCCCAGCACCAGTTGGTGTGAATATATCATTACCCACTTTAGACTTAGCTTGTAAAGAATATGCTGCTTTAATTAGACGTAAGGTCAAGGTATCTGGGTACCAGGATAATCAGTTTACATTGGTGTATAAGTATCCTGAGTTGCGTATGGATCGTTTTCTTGAAAGTTTTCGTTTCGAACTCAACACGGATGCTAAGCGTGAGGCCTGGTTCGATTTGCTCTTTCAGCATGCCCGCAGTACTCGCCAAATAGAACTGTTTAATGTTTGGCCTGATTTTCCCGCGCTGCATCATGATAAACTCGAGGCATGTCATAGCAAGGCATTAGAGCAGTTACTTGAAAATAAAGAAATGCAGCAAGCAATCATTGAGCGGGCTGTGATAAAAGATAATTATCGTGATTGGCAACGTATACTTGGTGCTTCGGCGGTGGTGGGTACTTTTGTTAATCGACAAGTGGACAAGTGGCGGCAGGCTCAGGAACGTAAAGCGAAACAGCAGGTTTGGAAAGGCTGGGAAAATGCTCTGCTTTATCAGCCTAAAGCGGTATCGGTTAATGTTAAAGGAGATTATACCGCTTGGATGGAGCAAGCGCGGTCTCGTCACCCATTAGGGGTACCTTTGCTTGATGATGGGTTTTATCGTGAGCTTTTCGACTACTATGCCCCTACCTGGTTGTTAGAGAATGATGCTGATTATAATCAGCCTGGTAGCCCTACTCGTGGTAGAGGTGGGCAAATTGAGTTTAGCTTGGCACACCCTGTGATCTACACTTACATAACGTATAGCAGACTTTATGATCAGGTATTGCTGCAACTAAATTACGTGATTTGGTTTTCCGAGCGACCAAAGCCCCATTCTCTAGATCTTTACGGTGGTCAGCTTGATGGGTTGATATTCCGTATTACTTTAGATGAAGATGGCTCCCCTTTGATTTATGACAGCGTGCATAACTGTGGTTGTTACCATACTTTATTCTCACTCAAACCTGATACGCGAATTCAAGCAGGGAAGGGGGAACCTATTTATATTGTTAGAAGAGATTTGCAAACGCATCGTCCTGTTATAGTGATCAATAGTGCTGAGCATATTATGATAGATGTGATTGACCCTTCTGTAGTCGTGTCTCATTTTAGTGCGATGCAACCAAGAGAATACAGCCTAATCCCTTATGACCGTCTGCGCGAAGCCAAGCCGCTTCGATTGTTTAATCAGACTGGAATGCTACCGGATACTGAGCGCTTAGAACGATTTTTCCTTTGGCCATTCGGCATTTATTCCCCTGGTGCCATGCGTCAGGCTGGTCATCATGCTGCAGCCTTTACCAGTATTCGTCATTTTGATGATGCTAGGCTGTTGGAAAACTGGCTTAAGGTCCAATTAGGCTCTCCAAAATAGAGCATCGTGCTTTATTTTGAACTGAAGAATGGGCAATTATGGTTCGTTGATTAGTATAAAGTGTTAAGGTGGTAAGTACTATTTTTTAGCCAAAAACATTTGACTGGCATTCTGTTGTATATAAAATAGCCTTCCAGTGTCTGGCTCGTACAAGCATTTGTATTGGGTCGGCAGTATACTTGCTCAGCTTATTTTGTTGTAAACAGAGGAGTTTTATATGCTTAGTCAATCAGGTTCAACGGCAGCTAGTTTGAGTCAACAACATAAAAGTGTATCTTGGCCTGATCTTCAGCAGGTGCAAGGCCGCAAGCTGGTTGAATTTGAAGATGAAAGCAATCGTACGGGAAAAACGACTGACTCTAGTGTGGCGGTATCTTCAATTCGTCAGCCTAGTGCAGATCAAAATCAGCCCGAAGTCGCGCCAAGATTTCTTGATGGTTTATATGAGTGCCTCAGACAAGCTATTTGCGGTTGTTTTTTAGAAGAGGTTGATGAAAGCAACTCGGATCTTGAAGTTGAGAACATTCTGTATGAGTTGCTGAAGAAATCCATTGGCTTTAATTCACTACATTCAGCTGTTGTAAAAGTCAAAGATCAAGTTACGCGTGCATGCGAACTAAGTGAGCTTGACGAAAAAAAGAAGATCAGTGTGATAGATGATTCATCGTCAGGGTCGGCCTCGAAAAAAATGGATAAAGATGACTATGTGAAGCTGAAGTTAAAACATTGGTTGGCATCTGATGCTGACGGTAAGAAGTTATCCCGAGAAGAAAAAAATAAGTTGAAACAAGACTTAGCTGTACACCCTACCGCTTACCCTGATTTTGATAGCGTGGTAGCTCAATTAGCTAACTCGATTGATGTTTTTAAGAAAGCGTTAAATAAAACACTAGAAGATATGCCGGACCCAAACACCCCAATACCTGAAGGTTACGATGAGACTAAAGAGTGGATAGAGGGCTTGGTTCAAAAGAAGCCTGGCAATACCAAAATTAGTGAGTTGAGAGATAATTTAATGAAGCAACTGGAGAAAAGCGGCTTTGAAGAAGCGGAAGGGGATGCTTCTTTAGCGCATCTTATTTTGCAGGATTTAGAGTCATTGTCTTCTCAAATAAATAAAAAACTCATCACCAAAGTAAATCAAGTGATTTCAAGCAATAGTTCATTATATATAGGTGCTCGAACACCAGTTTATATTGTACCTGAACCTAACCCTAACCAAGACAGCGCTAGCCCTGATGAGTCAGAGGCTTGAAAATAGGGGCTTCTCTATCTTTGAGCCCCTTCCTTAAATTTTTCTTATCACAATACTTTGTTACACTTACTAACCATAAAGTCATATTGTTACAGGAACAATAGCTTATATTAATATATCCAAGAGTTAACTAAAATTTTATTTAAATGCAATGGATATATAGTATGCCGGTCACATCATCTACTACATCTACAACAGGCTCCTTTAGTAAACCTGCCTCTTCAGGAAAATCCTCCTCATCGGGAAAACCGTCTTCATCGAAAAAGTCAGGTTCAGGTTCTGGCGATGGTGATCAAGAAGACTACGCAAGTGTAACATCTGGTGATGATCTTTTTTCTTTTGGTCAAGTACCTGAAAATGCAAGCAACGTAACAAGAACGGTTAATTACGATCCAAATGGGAATGTTGTGAGTAGAACTCAAAGTTATACTATTGCTGGCGAGGGGTCAGGATCAGCAGGTGGAAAGCCGCCGAGTACCGCACTTAAGAGTGATACTCCGAAGGGAGGTAAATTAGGATCAGGTTCATCTAGTGGTAGCCCCAAAGAGGGCATTAACTTACCCAAAGTAGCAGCGGGTGCCGCCATAGGAGCTGCGGTCGGTGCTGCACTACTAGGTCCTGTAGGTTTGCTGGTTGGTGCAGCGGTTGGTGGTTTGATTGCTAAGGGTGAAGGAAGTGGGTCAGAGGGTTCACCGTCAGGCGGTCCACAACAAAAGAATGCTGCTGTACCCTTATCTGAAGGTGAGCCCGTTGCTAAGGTTGTAACCTCGTCAGATTCTGGAGATGGGGTGAAGGTGCTAGACACTTCTACTCACTCAGCGCCCACTGTTGAACAGCCTGACGGTGGTGATAGCAGTAAAGATTCGGGACAAAAAGAGAAAGTTAAAACGGATTAAAATCAGTTAGAGCAAGCTTAGCTGCTTTATTTTTGGCTTTTTATAAATTTACGAAAGACCAAAGGTATCTTGATGGGTGCTAATTCTTTCATAGCCTTTATCAAGTAGAATAAAATGTTAACTCTAGAGTGCCAATGCACGCTTCGAACCTGCTTAAAGAAAGCATGATAGCCTTCCAAGAAAAGTGCTTCGCTGTTCTCTGCATTATTTAGACGATTATACTTAGAAAGGTCAAGTGAAATAGTAACATCAGCATCGGTGAGCTGATCCCTAGTTCGAAGGTCCATACATATATCAATAGCATTGCCCACCACATCATACCAGCTATCTGGTTTCGGATACTTTGATACACCGTTGAGGTCAACACCAATTTTAATACCTGCTCCCATTTGCTCTAGGCAGGAGATCGGTACATTTTCCACAATACCTCCATCTACTAACATTCTTCCTTTTAAGGATACTGGTACAAATAAACCTGGAACAGCCATGGATGCACAAACTGCGGGTGCAAGCGGGCCCTCTCTAAATATGACTTTTTCTCCAGTGAGAATATCTGTTGTACAGATTGCGAGTGGTATGCGAGCGTCTTCAATATTAAATTGACCGATATCTTTTAACACTAAGGATTCAATCGCGTTGGTATCCATAAAACCATGGCTATTCCAGGTTAAGCTGAATAATTTACGATGATTTAACGTTTTGCCGCGAGACATCATATCATCTGGGTGTTTGCCAAATGCATAATAGCTGGCAACTAAAGCGCCAACGCTGGTACCGGCAACGCACGAAATGTCTAGGCCGTCTTCTTCAATGGCTTTAATGACGCCGATATGGGCTAAGCCTTTCGCTGCTCCACCACCCAAAGCGAGGCCGATCTTACTATTGAATGGGTTCCATTTCACACGCCAATTTTACCCCGGTAGTTTTAAATACATGCTTGGTAACTATTAAAGTAGCACGGAATAGAATAATTTTTTCGCTCCGTTTTATAGGGGGTGTGGTTCACGATGGCCTTGAACTAATCCAAAATAGCTAGTTTAATCTGCGTTGGTACATGATTTAACACTAGCGCTCATAAATGATACATATTTATTACAATCGAGCCCTGATGAGTTGCGGTATTTAGCATAAAATAATAAGAATGTATTTAACATCAATCAGCAAGATGCAACATGACAATTAGCAGTTATCTCAAGTCAAAATATACTCAGGCTTCAGAATTCTTTGCCTTTAATCATTCGTACCTGAGATTAGTGGAACCTCCTCCTGTTGAGAATAGGTCGGAGGATCCTCGTATTGAATGCCATGATTACCTAGTGTTAGAGCAACTGCGATTGGATGAAAGATCTTTTACCGATTTTAGTAGCCTAGCTATTGCTAAAGATTTAACAGTAACCTTGTTATTTCAAGGTACAGGCAGGGTATACGATGCAACTCGAAGTATGAGTCTAGTTGCAAAACAGGCTGCTGAACAAGGCCATTGGGTATTTATGATTAATGGTATTGGTACAGTCACTGAAACGAGTCTGATTGAATCCTTTCGAGAAGATGTAGGTTGGAGAGGTGATCTAATACCATCCTATGCATCTTATGACAAACCTCGAACGAATATGCAGCGTTTGAAACAAGCGATGAGTGCCAATACGATGCTAGAGAATGCTTTTTTGGCTTTAAAAGCCATCCGTTCTTTGGGTTGTATACCTGGGCAAATTAATATTTCTGGCTATAGTAGGGGAGGTGTTAGTGCAACGATACTTGCTGCTTTACTAGACTATCTCATCCGGCCTTTAGACCATCGCTCGGTTATCAAGTTAGCATTATTTGATCCGGTAGCGAGCTTCCATTCGCTTGATAGCAGGTTGGTAGATCGTGGGCTCATCGCTCATAACTCAATGATTCCGGAAAAAGGCATGTTGGTGTTTACTTCTCTTGATCCACAGCGACGTTTTCGGCCTCAAGAGGGCAATGGGGCATCTAAAGAGACTCAGCTTACATTACCGACGAATCATCAGGGGTTAGAGGGTGGTGATCCAGAACAAGACCATCATCAAATGGCATCTGTAATCACTAGGCTTTTGACTATGAAGCATTTTGATTTGGTGCTAACTGAGCAACAAGATCTTGGGCTACTTGAAGCTTCAGTCGCATTGAGTGAGATTCAAGAAGATCTTGCGTTGAGGATGAGGTGGTGTGCTGAGGAAAAAGAGCAAAGGAAAAATGTTCGATATCATATTTCTCGGTTGTTACAACAAGATGCAGAGTTTCGCATACATGGTAAGCTTTTGATCGACGATATTACACTGAATAGACATAGCTTTAAGGCGCTTTTTCTGGATGATATGATCATTAACACCTTCCAACATCGTTTTTCGGAGTATTTCGATATTATTGATGCCTATTTTGCCGGTGATTCACTGAGTGACAAACAAAAAAACCTTTATTTTTTCGAGTGTCGGATGTTACTCCTATGCCCAACCACCTATGGCTACCAGTTACTTTCCAAGATCGCTGATGCGCTTCGAGAGCACCTTGAGTGTTATAGAATGGAAATCTTGCGCGAGGCGCGGCTTAAGAAAATGTTAAAACAGGTTTCTACCATGGTACAGATGCCACTAGAAGCTGATCAGTTGGACGGCAGACTATCAGGGCACCAGGATACCTTGGGTGGTAAAAACGCCATAGATTATCCCTTCAAATTTGATCACCAGCATTGGATGTTTGATTAAGGATTTTGATTTTTCCACTTTTAGCGCTAAGATCTTGTTCTAACACCTTTATGTTTGAGCAATGATTGACCCTACTCGGAATATGCCATGATACCAACCATGACAATAAAAGAAGCAAGAGTACTTGGTTCATTATTAGAAAAAGAAGTCACGACGCCAGAACAATACCCACTGAGTCTGAATGGGTTGACCAATGCTTGCAACCAAAAAAGTAACCGTGATCCGGTAATGAAGTTAACTGAGGATGAAGTTCAGGGGGCTCTAGATCTTTTAAAAGCTAAACATTGGGTGATGATGATTTCAGGTCAACGTACATTGAAGTTTAAGCAGCGCTTTTGTAATACAGAGTTTTCTGATTTTCAGTTTTCCGAACAGGAAAAAGCGATTCTTTGCCTGTTGCTTTTGCGGGGTGCTCAAACGCTTGGTGAACTCAAGACAAGATGCCAACGGATGGCAGAGTTTGACCGTATTGATGAAGTAGAGCAAAGCATAAGTCAACTCATGACACATGCATCTGGAGCTTTTGTAACCCGACTAACAAAGGAGCCTGGTCGCCGTGAAGTTCGATATGCCCACTTACTAACTGAGTTAGATGAACGTTATGTAAATGATCAAGATAATATAATTGCATCGCAAGCGCTAAATCAAGAATCTAAGCAACCTGATTTTCAATTAGACAGTGAGATGCCTAGTTTGTTAGACCGCTTGGAGTCGCTTGAGCAACGTGTTAAAAATTTAGAATCACTGGTTTCTTCCGACAAATAAACTATGAGAAAAACCAATAACAAACCATAATGGCTGTCATTATTCCTGCAATATCAGCTAATAGCGCACATCCAATTGCGTGTCGAAACTTTGTAATGCCAACTGAGCCAAAATATACAGCAAGAACGTAAAAAGTTGTTTCGGTGCTACCTTGCATTACTGCCGCTAACCGGCTTGCAAAAGCATCGACGCCATGTGTGTTCATGGTTTCAAGCATCATGGCTCTAGATCCGCTGCCGCTAAATGGCTTCATGAACGCAGTGGGCAGAGCGTCGATAAACTGAGTGTCCCAGCCGAAAAACAGTACGATAGATTTGATTAGATTCAGTATTAAATCTAAAGCGCCACTTGCCCTGAAGGCGCCAATAGCAACCAGCATAGCAACTAAATAAGGTATGAGTTTTACTGCAACTTCAAAACCTTCTTTTGCGCCTTCAACGAATAGTTCGTATACGGGTAGTTTTTGTTTTATTGCATATATCAGAAGGGTGGCAACGAGTAACAGTAGTGTACCGTTACCTAGTAAGCTGGATTGAGTAGACATTTTGTCAGCTGAGAGGCTGCTAAAGTGAGTGATAAGGACACTTAAAAGTGCAATATAGCCTGCGGCATATAAAAATAAGACAGGGTCCCTTAGTCTAATTTTTTGTATCCATGCAGTCACAATTAAACCTGTAATGGATGAGGCAGTAGTAGCTAACAATATAGGTATAAAAACTGAAGCAGGTTCATCGGCACCTTGCTGTGCTC
>JAYPYM010000011.1:0-3418 GCA_038135915.1 Gammaproteobacteria bacterium | reverse complement strand
TACATAAAAATGGTGATGGGCAAAAGTGTGACAGAAGAGGAGTTAAGTACCAAGAATAAAATTTGTGCATTCGTTGCAGTATTTGGCTTTGAGTTCAAAGCTTGAAGTTCTTTCATTGCTTTCAGCCCCATGGGTGTGGCCGCATTATCTAAGCCAAGCATGTTGGCGGCTAAGTTCATCGTAATAGAGCCAACTGCCGGGTGCCCTCTAGGCACTTCTGGCATCAATCTTTGAAACAGGGGGCCTAAGCAGTAGGCAATGCCCTTAATTAAGCCTGCAGCTTCAGCGATACGAAAAAAACCTAACCATAACGCTAATACACCAATGAGACCAAGCGCGATTTCAACGCTTAAGCTTGCCATGGAGAATAGAGAGGTGGTAACGGCTGAAATTAAATCTGGGTTGCCAAATAGTGCTTGCAGGATGGCAACAGAAATAGCGATTAAAAAAAAGCTGAACCAGAGAATATTGATCATGTGAATCGGGTTGAAACTGATTAGAGATAGTGGTTAGTTACAATGTGCTGAGCAGTTTATACGCTTATTGGCCGATTGGGAACTGTTCAATGATATAGGCTCATGTGTTATATCATTTTTATAGGTGATGTTTGGCGTGTAAAATAATTAGTGGGTTGAAATAAAAAAAGGCATTTAAGCACAGTTCAAGTCAGCTTTACGGGAATTTAACCACTTGTTGATCATATCTGCTAACTGAGCACTTTTTATTGGTTTTGATAGAAAATCGTTCATGCCTGCATTCAAGCATAGTGCCCTATCTGCTTCGGTGGCATTTGCAGTCAGCGCTATAATGATGATGTTGTGATTAAAATGGTCTTCTTTTAGTCGGCGAATAGCTCTTGTTGCATCATAACCATTCATGACTGGCATTTGACAATCCATAAAGACGATATGGAATTTTTTGTTCTCGATAGCTTTCACCGCTTCTTCACCATTGACAGCGACTTCGCTCGAAAAGCCCATTTTTTTCAGAATTTTTACAATAACAATTTGGTTTACTGCATTGTCTTCAACAACCAAAACTTTGAGTTCGGCATCCAGCTCTTCACGTATAGAGTGATTGGTGATGAGTTTTTGCTGTTTGCTTTGTTGTTGTACATAGTTTGGATCAGAGATTAGTTTAATACAGTATTGCATATGATCTGCTTTAATGGGTTTGACCAGATAAGCGGAAAACCCATTGTCTTGTACCATTTTTGCGTCACCTTTTTCGCCAAAGCGGGTAATAAAGACGAGAGGGATACCTTTGTAACTTGGGTGTTCTTTGAATTGAGCGCAGATGCTTTGGTTTCCATTCTCGATATTTTCAAAATCGACGATAACAATACTGATTCCTTCGTGTTGGGAGAGTATTTTAAGGCTATCATCGAAGCTGATCGCTTGAATAATATTGCAATTCATATTTGTAAAATAATGTTCGAACACTTTATAGTCTGTCTTATTATCGCTGAGGAGTAATACATTCACCTCTTTGCTCAAGTGCGGTTTTTGAGTGCTTGGGTGTCTGGGGTTCTTATAACGATGTATAGAAGTGAACCAGAAAGTAGAGCCTTTGCCTGGGGCGCTTTCGACTCCAATACTGCCTCCCATTTTCTCTGCAAGCATTTTTGAAATCGCTAAGCCAAGGCCTGTTCCACCATATTTACGAGTTGTTGAAGCATCAACCTGGGAAAAGGATTGGAATAGTTGAGAAGTATTGTCTTTTTCTATGCCTATACCTGTGTCTGTTATTTCGTATTTTATCTCAACGCTGTCATCTGTATTTTCTTTGCTCACAGATGCGATTACAGTAATTTCTCCTTCTCCAGTGAATTTAACAGCATTGGATAGAAAGTTTAAAATAATCTGTCTGATACGCGACGGATCGCCAATAAGCTTCTCTGGTACACTTGAATGGATCAGAAGACCAATGTCTAGCCCTTTTTTGTAGAGTGCAGGTGCAACGACATGAATACAGCTTTCAAGAGTTGAGACGAGGCTAAATTCGATTTCCTCCAGCTCAAGCTTTCCAACTTCAATTTTTGAATAATCTAAAATGTCATTGATAACAGTTAACAGTGCGTCTGCGGATTGCAAGATAGTGTTAGAGTACCCTAGCTGTTCCTCTGTTTGATCGGTGCTAAGGAGGAGTTCAGCCATACCCATCACACCATTGATGGGTGTTCGAATTTCGTGGCTCATCGTTGCTAAGAACTCGCTTTTTGCCTTTGTTGCTTGTTCAGCATCTTCGAGTAGACGTAAAATATCCTGTTGCATAGAGTTTATACAAACTGAAAAAGTCACTTTTCCTAAATTGGTGGTAACCTCTAGGTGGTGGCTAGGTACTTTGGGGAAAAACATGCCGTTAGTGAAGTAAATTTTAGGTGTGAGTATCGTGATGATAGGGATGTCTTCCCGCATAGTTTCTACGAGCTTACCCGCAACCGTATTGATGATCTCGCTCATGACTTCACTGAGCTCTTGTCTTGCTTCGAGTAACTCCTCTTTATCTTCTGGCAGCTCTCCCATTTCTAGCATACTAGCTACATAAGTTTCATCGCAGGATAGTGCTAGAAACCCAATCATACTGCCTCGAAAATCGAGCATAGTAGTCATATTAGTTGGTGGGCTAAAGGAGCTTGTTTCGTATTCCCGCTGCGCTTTGTTTTCAATCTTTAGGCCTAGAATGCTTTTTGTGCACAGCATAAATCTTTCAGAGAATAGGTTGAGAAGGCTAGTATGATTAATCATTTGACATTGCCTGCTCTAATTTCTGTATGAATTCTGTTTTACCATCTTCGCTGAGAATATCGATTGGCTTTTGGATGTAATTTTTAGCGCCTAGGGCTAAGCACTTTTCGATGGTGCTCATATCTGATAGACCGGATAGCATCACTACTTTAGCTTCTGGACTGATTTTCATGATGTCAGTCAGGCAATCAAAGCCTGATCTTACAGGCATTGTGATATCAAGCACTACCAGGTTTGGTTCTAAGGTTTTGAACAGTTCTAGGCCAATTTCACCGTTCTCTGCATCCCCAACGACATCATAACCAGTTTTTATTAAAAAACGCTTAATTTGGCGCCGTAAAAAATTGCTATCGTCGACGAGCAAAATAGTTTTTTTTTTATCACCCATGAAGTACAACCAGTGAATTTTCCATAATATTTGGTAAAGTCTTCTTCAATTACAAAAATTATAATTGAGACTCTGTATGTTTTCCATACAGGATGAGCTGTTCAACTGAGGGGCTCTTAGAAAAAGTACAAAATAATTAATACAGTCGATTTTTTATCAGTTTTTGGGGCGTGTTGTTATTGACCAAGAAACTAAGCTATCTCACCCACTTTTTAGTGTTAGTAATTGAAGGTGATGACTGCAATTTTTTATAATTGACTTAGTGATGCTCATGCTGAGTTAT
>JAYPYM010000010.1:25230-36390 GCA_038135915.1 Gammaproteobacteria bacterium | reverse complement strand
AGGTAACACAGGGTCCTTTAACAGTATTTTTTTTCCTTGTTGAGCAGCACCCAAAATCAATTGTTTTACTTGCTTTAAGTCGCTCAGGTCAAATATCGTCTCTATATCATTCTTGAAAACTTTCACCATCACATCATAAATATAATCTTTACCAGAACCCGACTCTCCCCATATTATCTTTCCTCGTATGTTGCCCACTTTACTAGCTAAAGGATTATCGGAATAAGCACCACACCGATCCAACGCATGTTGATATTCGAGCGTTCCCTCATTATCTAAGAGATTCACATATCGTTTATAAGTGCTAGCAACAGCACTCAAACTCCTAATATGATGATAAACCCTGACAGAATCTAGACTATAGATTTCTGCAAGCCTAGTCGCTAACGCAAACTCTAATGCTTCGTTTTCTGGGTAATCCGAGTGACTTTCCTGAGCTAAAGCTTTCACATAGGCTATGCTCAGCCCTGTTCTGCGCCATCTCTGTGTATCCAATGCATTTTGTATCGAACTGTTTGTCTCTAAAGCCACATCGAGCAGATGTCTGATTGAGTAGGGCTTATCTGGAAATTCAGAGATCATTGAATCATGGAAGTCAACCAGTAAAGCAGCATGCTCCTGAACAAAATTATGGTCAGCTATATTTAATTCATCAAGGTCATCATCAGGTATTGCTTCATAGAGGATGCTCTTTACTTTTTCTATTCGCCATTCTCTGCTTTTGTAATCAACTAGAATGCTGGGTACATTTTCTTCAACAACACTACACACCTCTCTACCTAAATAAGCTTTAGGATTTCCAGTAAACACAACTCTATGCAAAGAAGTTAGATTAAATGTCTCTCCATCAATTTCAATACACACATCATTCAACTGCTCAGGTTTCGCAGTTAAAATAGGCAATAGCTTATCGAATACATGCGGATTCTTTACTAAATTATATTCATCGATCACTAGCGTTTTTAACTCACCCCCTTTTATGTCTCTAGCCCACTCTTTCAGGACCGAATTAAACGTAGTATCACCGAAAGAAATACCTTGCTCGGAAACATCAACATAATATTTTTTACCGGGCAAATCTGTCGCAGAGTAGGATTTTCCAGAACCAGTGGGACCCATTAACAATACACCTGCATGTACAGTGAAAGCCTTTAAGATGTCTTCTACTGTATTATCTGATGACTTAGGTGATATTACGCTATTTTCTATTAACTCATCACTTATATGTTCTGGCGTAACATTTAAGGCTTTCAAAGCTCTAACCACATAACTAAATCGATTAAAGTTCCATTTCAGCCTAACATTTGATTCAGAATCTGATTTGGCATACTGATATAGTCTTTCAAATAGTGCCTGATCTGTTTTTGAATTTTCATCTATCAACTTACTATTCTTCAAAGCTTCTAAGTACACTTTCTTAACCGTTTCTTTAGCTAGGTACTCTGTTGGGCTGATTTGAAAAGCGTTTAGCAAAGTAATCTTCCCTTGCTGCCCCGGCAACCCAAACTGACAGACTTTACCATTCACTAAAACCTGATGAGGCGGACATAATAGATTAGATAAATCTGAAGACAATTTTGGATTATGCTCCAAGCCGACAAGCATCAAATGCCTACCCTGCTGTAAATAGTTTAGGACGGCTGAGTGCTTAAATGAGAATTGCTCTGGCGACAATTGTTTATCTTGAGTTTTGTCACTTTGCTGTTTTAGAACAATTCTCCCATATATATCATCTAAAGTAGTACTGGCGTCAATATATATAGGCACAATACTAGGGTCTATATTTTTTAGTTCTGCAATATACAAGCCTATATCAGGGGTCTCAACCTTATTTACCAGGGTATCTGGATCACCGTAAATATCATCTAATGAAAACTGTTCTGAAACCAAGTGTTTATAGCAATTAGGTACATGAGCGTTTTCTTCTACTAGGATATTAAAACCTTCTGAATTTAACATCATTAAATGCCAATCATGTTCGGAAACATCTTGATGAACAATCAAAGTTCTCGGCAAATCAGCGGAACTATGTAACCAACCTGGTTTTTTAACAAGTCTTTCCTGTCCATCTATAAACTCAGTAACATAGGCTTCAGATAGCATTTGCTTCGCATTTGCTGAGGTAATATGAACATGATTAGTATGATTTGAATCAATAGCAGAAAGTGAGGAAATAACCTTCTTATTCTTTACTTTTTCAGCCAACCATTCTCTTGAAAAACCTGATTCAAATTCAATTTGATAACCTGCAAGAGACAACTCTAATACGTCCTTTTGAAAGTCAGGATGGCGCCAAGGCGCATTCCTGAACACGATTGTTTTAATGGTAGATGCATTATCTCCCATTGCATCTAAGGCAGCATCGACTGGGTGTTTTTTCCCATACAAGCGCCCATTTTCATTGAGTGCAGGCAATGCTTTCCCACGCCCTTTATAAGGATACCAAATGGCTCGATCTAACCATTCGATCACAGCCTTCTTTTCTTGGTTTACTCCTGTGTGGCGCCCTAAGTGGACAACCGGCCCACTGTGCATTGCAGTTTCAGAACGAACATCTTTTAACATATTCTGAACCCATTGTTCAGTCATGACGCTATCTCTGGTTCTAAAACTCCTGTATAGCTTGTTATTCATGGTTTCTTTATCTGCTAAGCTCACAAAAGTGATGGGTCCTTTTGCACGTATTTTTTCTCTTCCAATCACAAACATATTACTTAACTTTGCTTCCTTGATGTTAACCAAATCAGCAGGCGTAAATGTTCTTTCATCAATGATGATGACACCGCCGAGTTGATTTCCAAGTAACTGGCGCAGTGCCCCCGGTACCTTAGATAGCCTGCCCGCTTCATCAATTAAATTTGAGTCAAGGGCCTGTTTCATTTGTTCTGGGTTTTCTATCAAAAGGACTTCACAACCTAGATCTGCTTCTTTCAACGCTTGTGAGACCCAATGGACTAGACTGTATCGATCATCATTCGCACCCGTATCACGCCTGCCCAGGGGTACACTTAAATGCATGTATCTAGGCTCTAACAGCTTTAATGTTTCGATTCGTTCGCGCTTAACCTCGTCATCCTGTTCAGCTAATTTCTTGTCTAATGAATCAGCCTGCAGCCGATTCAATCGAATGATGTTTTGTATTGTGCGAGATGGTGTTATATAGTCCAGCTCTGGATAGCCCTGAAGTAACCTAGTATTCACAGAGCGCGTTTGAGTAATATCCTCATTAAATTTTTGTATTTCTTGGTAGCAATACAGCAATCTAGCAGATGGTGTCCAACCTACCCTCTCTTTACTCGCATAGAGATTTGAAAAAGGGCTCCTACAATCCTGCAGTAGTCTCTCAACGCAATGAAGCTGATTATTGAGTACTGCACACTCTAAGGGTGTCATGCCTTCTTTATTTATTATAGATAAATGAACCGTTGGGTGTGCTAGCAGCAAGTTGACAATCGCCAACTGACCTTTTTCTGCCGCGATATGCAATGCCGTAGCACCTTTTTCTATTTCCACTGTGCTTAAATTCACTCTGCTGTCTGCCAAAAGAGGATGCACAAACTCAATATTCGCGTCATTGTCAATCGCTTCAATCAGCAACTGGTTCAACTCTGCACTCTCAAGTCTGTCAGATTCAGCACGGTATATCATTTGAAAATGCGCGAGATTCCTGACTTTTAATGCAGCAAAGAGTTTCGTAGCAGTTGAACTAGAGGGGGGGTTACTCATTCGAGTAGCTTCTGGAGCATGGTCGCCTGCTTCAAGCATAGCGAACCGACGAGATAATTCTTCAATACTAGTAGGACACATAGGTTTAACTAACTGGAAACCCAATAATAAAGGTTTCTATTTTTATTCTGTGTGAATTGGGTTTGTACTAATAGGCTCAACTATAAGCTAGCATTATCAAGCTATAGTGATGACTCTAAATTAAAATGGTTACAAAATAAACTCTTTTTGTTGTATAGCCAGCATCGACCGCAATCGCCTCTACTGAAATTATCACAGATAGAACAATCACTTATATTCTAGTTAGCTCACTTTATATCCCTTTCAGTGTTGACTTACTGATACATCTAATAGCTATTTACAGATAAAGACAAAAATAATATTATATTGCCTTATTTTAATGGCGCAACTCATTAGCCAACTAACCGAAATAATAAAATGACGCTAACAACTACAACAAAAAGCACAAATACAAAAACCCTTTTTCCAAGTTCAAGTGATCTTTGGACTAGTTGGCCGTCTGCAAATGAAAAACAACCGAATAATGTCTCCAGCAATGAAAACTCACACAAACTCGAGATGCGCTCTGGTGGACCATCATGCCGTGTAAGTAAAGCACACCCTAGAAACAAAGATGAGCCAATTAAGTTTTTTGCTAATGGTGGTTCAATAAGAACATCAAATGCTCATAGTAAAGATATCCTAGCCAAATTAGGCGGGAAGATCACCACTGGGTCATTTGAAGCAACTATACCACTGCTCTCTGTTCTAGGGAGTATTTATAGCGCTTTACTGTTGGGCGTAACTGTTAATAATGTCCACAATACAAATAAACAAATCCGAGCATTAAACGAGCTATCGGAATCTGTTGGATCATCAGATAAAGAGTTAATATCAACAATAGTCAAGCAAGTTCAAACTAGTCATTTAGAGTCTGTTGGTACAGGTACCGCTGCAATCGGATCAGCGCTAGCCACGGCTGGGCATGCTCTCGAGCCAACTGCCCAGGCCACTGCAGCTTCAATACTTGGTGCATCTTCTGGGGTCACCGGTGTAGGTTCTATCATTTATGGCGCTGCCTTACTAAAATCGGATTTGGAAAAACTAAATTTTGCTGATGAAGTGCTGGAAGCTTTTGAGCATGAAACACCGCAAGAAAGCCAACAAAAAGATTTCAGAACCAGCGCACTAGAAGAAAAGTATCACGATGACTGCATCGAATTTTTTAAAAAATATAAACACCTTCTGAAGCGGAGTACGCTTAACTCTTCAATGCTGACGCTAGCTTCAATCGCATTTACAGCAACTAGCCTAACAGGTGTTGGTGTTGTCGCACCTGTAGTTGTAATCGGTGTAACGGGTTTCTTAGCATTAATGAAATTCAATCCGGAAAAAAGTGAATTTCAGTTTAAACCAGTTGTTGCCAAATGGTGTAACATACATGACCCAACTTCTGACTTATTAAGGGCAGAACATAATTCTAGCTTAGAAAAAATAGAAGAGAATACAAAGAAAACCAAAAAAGCTTTGAAGAAAGACTTTGGTCGCTTTCAAAAAAGTATCAGCTGGTTAACTACAAAGGCTGGCAAAAACCCCGCATTTAAATCTCTACCAAACTGGGCAGATACGGTGATGATCGACCGTAATATGTACGGTAGAAAACAATCAATGCGAAGCGATAAAGCTGAACGAATCTGCGAGTACGCAGTTATTCAATGTGAACAGTTATGTGAGCTTACTGTCTTAACGGCAAGGATGGTAGAAGATAAAAAAAGCGTTTTTGAAACACTGAAGGTAGCCTTAAAAAATACGGGTACTGAGAATAGCGATACGCGGGACACTCCATCCGGCGTACAAGTCCCTAAAACTGGAGAGGTTAAAGAAGCTATAGCGACACTGAACTCTTTTATTCAACGAGAAGAAGCTTTAATTGAGAAAATGGAACATGTTTACTCAATTGCAGATGCGTACCTTCAAAAGACCTATGTCGCTACACCCGCGTACGATATCACGCTTCAAGATTTGGCCAAAGTCCAAGAAGCAGCTATTCATTTGTACTCAGAGAAATTTACCATCGAGAAGACATCGGAGGTTGACGACCCTGATGCTGATCCAATAAATCATGCAAATCATTTGGGTGAACCTGAAATTCATTATTTTCCAAGCAGCAAGTTTTCCAAATCTAATAGTTTCAGGCTGTTTAATGTGCCACCAGGCATTGACCATGGTATAGAAACGCAATTAATGCCATCATGGGATGAGACAGAAACCAGCTTAAATCCAAGCGCGATACCTCCTCAAGAAACTCAAGCCGAACAGCTCGAACCAGAAAGTAAATACAATATCCGTAAGCTAAACCGAAAATTCATAACAACACAGAACAGAGTAGGGAATGCCGCGACTGCTATGCGAAAAGGCCAATATCATATTACGGGACATAGCAGTATTAAAAATAAGCCCAAAGCACAATAACCTACATAAAATATACCTACAATCAAAACGCCAATAAGCTATATTGACTAGATACTTTTTCGTATTATATTTGGAGTGCACTGCTGAATATGTTCAGTGGGCTTACATGAGCCTAACGAAAAATAGAATTGAGAATGACCATATGTGGACAAAGCTGAAAAAGCCAGAGGATCAGGAGCTTAGGGCTGCTACGAAAAAAATCCAACAACTCGCCACCAGCGAAAAAAGTGAAAAGGAAATAGATGAGGTAACATCAAAAAGCTTACTTACTTTAGCAAAAGCTGACTTCTGCTTAATGTTAGAAGTGCAACAAAACCCAAACTCTGCTTCCCCTACATTAGTCGTGAAAATCACAACTCAAAAAGACCAGTGGGATCATTATGTTTTCGAGACAACAAAAAGGCATATCGACCCTAATGAATTCTGGTTGGATTATATTCACAACCCATCACCTATTATTCAACATAAATACTGTGACGCCATTGATGAAGTCTTACCCAAAACGCTCACCAAACACAAGAGTTCGATTCTTTGCCCGATCATGCACGACGGGAAAGTTATTTATATTGCTATCTTAACTGCAACGGAAACGAAGTTTAGTGGCAACTTACCTGATCGACTTCACCCAATTTTAACTGCGTATTCAATCGCATTAAATGCTGTATCAAGCTCCAATGAGTTACCGCTGAATAGCTTTGCTGCAACGAACATTCCTAGCGATAGCAACTACCTCACAAGTTTAACGAACACTTCTCTAAACGGAATTATCACCGTCAACGAAGACTTTCGAATCACCAACTTTAACCCGGCTGCTGAAACGATTTTTGGTACAACATACCAAGATGTCTTTATGTCTTCACTTGAATCACTTATCCCAAATCGAAACTTAACCTACACAGCTGGCGAACCTTTACTTTTTAAGATACCAAACCACTTAGCCGATAAGACAACTAAACATAAAATTTGGCGTGGAGTAACAGGCAAACGCAAAGACGGTTCAGAATTTTTAATGGATATATCTGTTTGTAGATCCAAGTTCGACGAAACAATATACAGTACTTTTTTTATTAATGACATCTCAGACCGTATTGAAGCAGCCAGAGAACTGCAGGACAATCTACAAAGGTTTAAAGCATTAACGAACCTTGCGCCTGTAGGTATTATCCAAGTAGATGCTGAATGGTCATGCACTTATGTCAATGACACCTGGTGTGAACTGAGCGGTTTGTCAAAAAAATCAGCTCAAGGCTTAGGCTGGATTAACGCCATTCACAACAAAGACGCAGAACTTGTCTTAGAAAAACTAAGATCAGCTTTAAACGACAATCATCAGTTTACCTATGAATTCAGGCTAGAAACCCCTAAAGGTCAAACCATCTGGGTAAAGGCTAACGCTCGCGCACTATACCAGGAGTCTGGCAACGTTAGTGGTTTTCTATGCACTTTCTCGGATATCACCAAACACCGTTTAATTGAAAAAAAATTACGACAAATGGCCGAATTTGATCCATTGACGAAACTTGCCAACCGTACCTTCTTTCAAAATAGGCTGAAGCAATCGCTAGAGAATGCAACCGAAGGAGTTGGTATTATTCTTTTTTTTATTGACTTAGATGGATTCAAATCTGTCAACGATTCTCTGGGTCATGGTACCGGTGATGAGCTATTAAAGCTGGCTGCACAACGCATTCTCGACTGTGTACGAAAAAAGGATACTGTAGCACGCATTGGCGGTGATGAGTTCACTGTGATCTTAGGACGAGGTACAAATTTAAATTTAGCATCTAAAATTGCTTCCAAAATTGTCGAATTGATGCGCAAACCTTTTATTGTCAATGGTCAGGAAATTTTTATCAGTACCAGTCTCGGTATCGCCACAGGAAGAAAGCCTGACACAGACCCTGAGACCATTACAAAACAAGCAGATATTGCTTTATATCGGGCAAAAGCATTAGGCAAAAATAAGTATCAATTTTTCACGCCAGAACTGGATGCTCAAGCTAAAGCGACTATGTTTCTTAGCTCGGGGTTACATAGAGCGATAGAACGTAATGAGTTCGAACTTTATTATCAGCCTCAAATTAATCTAGTATATGGCCAAATCACTGGTCTCGAAGCCCTACTTAGGTGGCACCACCCTCAAATAGGAGAAGTACAACCAGACAGATTTATTCCACTACTCGAAGAAACAGGTTTGATTGAAGAAGTAGGACAATGGGTCATCAAACATGCATGTATTCAAATGGCTGAGTGGAAAAGGGCTTCACTAGTACCTCAAGATGTAAAACTTTCAATCAATATTTCCGCAAGACAATTAAAAGACCCTGACCTAGCTCCTTTTATAGAAAACACTCTAAATAAATACAACTTAACGCCAGACAGTGTCATCGTAGAAATAACAGAATCTGTTTTTCTTGAAAATATAGAGGAAAACCAAAGCATATTCAGCAAACTGAAGCACATTGGTATGGAGATATCACTCGACGACTTCGGTACCGGCTATTCTTCTTTAGCATACCTCAAAAAATTCCCAATCGATCATCTAAAAATTGACCGATCATTCGTAATGGATATTAGGCACGACCCAGACGACGCAGCAATCGTACAAGCAATCATCGCTTTAGCGGATTCGTTAAACCTTGGTATCATTGCCGAAGGGGTGGAAGATCTAAAAACACTTAAAATCTTGCAAGGGATGAATTGCTCGAACTACCAAGGTTTTTATTACTCACCGCCTTTACCTGCTAAAGACCTATCAAAACTACTTTCAGGCAAACATAATAAAAAGAAACTGGCCAGCTTGCTGAAATCCAAAGATATATCTTTATCAGGATAAAAAACTTATTGGGGTATTCGTTTCTTTCTTTTCACAAAATGAAATCTAGTAGTTGAGCCAATAACAAGATGACCAGTGATTGATCTGTGTGATTATTTACCCTACTATCGCTATTATACAGGGCACTAGTCAGTCTTAGTACTTTTATAAGTTTTTGGTGTTCCCTTTTTATTTGGAGTTTAACATGAACAACGCATACAATATTTCTAAAATCTACGCAAACATGTCTAGAAACCCGACAGCAAGGCAGAGAACGAATCCCAGCAGAGAAGAATCTCGCTTGCAACAGTTATCCACCATAAGCAGTTCGTTTAATGCGTTAAAACAAGATACAGGAGCTGAGCAGGTAAACCAACACTTAAAGCGAATAACAAGCCAATGTCGAACTTTAATAGATTCGGTCAATTCCACTAGAAGTATTGGTCTTTCTGACTTATGCAAAGAAAGAAAAGAATTGGATGATATATTTGAATCCTGGGACCTTGTATATCAGGAATTACCTGAGGTTCACCGAACTAGGTTAGACAATATTCTAGATTTACTCATGGATATCCACCCCCGATACCCAGAACTACCTGAAGTGAGAAACACCTAAAAGGAAGATTAGCTGATAATAAACGTAATCAATGTTTTTAGGTCATAAGAATTAAGCCTTTTTCTAGCTGCGGCAAAGGCAAAGAAATAGTATCCAATTGACATTTAACGCCTTAAAACATAACATATGATTACAATAAATTGCAGTGACATATCATTCGATAAACGCGATACGGGCATTACGCATGAGTCAATTAGTATCAATTAAACCAGACAAACTTATAAAAGGACTATTTGTAAAGAAAGCCTTAGGTCTGCAAAGCGATAATACCTTATTTCCACCCGAAGGGCTTTTAGCTGAGTCTGAAGAACAGATATCATTCTATAAAGAAAATGCTGAAACACTATTTATCGACTTAGAAAAAAGCAAACCCTCACTTATTGACTATTGTCTAAAGCTGCAAGACCCTCTAGGCCAAAAAAACACTTTTTCTATTGTTGGCGAAGAGAACCGTATAACAATTCAAGCGCCCAGAACACCAATTTTTAATTTCAGTCTTCCTCCCAATAAAATCTCACAAAGAAAAGAGAAGAAGCGAGCACAGAAACTACACAAAAACTTAATTGCTGAACTGAAAGAAGTCTATTCTAAAATACTACAGAATAAACAAGTAGAACTCGAGAATTTAACCAATCTCGCCAAGGAAGCAATCACAAGCATAACCAATAACAAAGATGCACTCATGCTAGCTTCAAGGTCTAGCCAGTCAAGTTCCCAGTCAGAAAATTTGGCGATAAGAGTGTGTATTTGGAACATACTACTCGGATTTTCATTAGAAAAAAGCCCTCAAGCCTTACTCAACTATGCGTTAACCGGCTTACTACTACCGGTCAATTATGATGCACTAACCTTACCTATTATCCAAAAAGGAATAAGAAAGTCTAAAGACGAAAAAGAGATATTAAACGCGTTAATAAGCAGAACAATTTTTCCTGTTAGACCAGCACTAAAGTCCAAAGCACAAGTGATTGCTGGTATTGCTTCTCATCTTGAAGACTGGGGCAACCCATCTTCAGGGTATCCCTGCAAGACAACCGGAAAAAGCATCCCTCTAACAGCTCAGATTAGTAGTATTTCTCTATACTATGAGCTACTCCAAAGTAGTCTGTTTAACCCGAAAGCTCTGTCTCCTATCCAGGCACTAAAACACCTAAACTTACTACGTGGACTTAAATTTTCAGATCAAATGGTTGATAGGTTCAACTTTGTTATTCACATCTACCCAACGGGAACCATGGTACGTTTAGACTCAAAAGAAATCGCACGAGTAGTGAGTCAAGGTGACCGGAATAAGTTAAAACCAAACTTAGAAATTGTGCTAGACAAAAACGGTCGTAGAATAAAAAAGAAGACACTAATCTCTTTATCAGAAAGCAAAGAGCATAGAAGAACCCAAGCTTTTTTAAGTTTACAAGATGAAGTTAATATAAAAGCTATCGGTCCGAATTTATCTGGCAAAAAACACACTTATTTCAAAAGCTAAATTTTTAAGATGCTTTACAAAGGGTCTCTAGTTCCTCTTGCAAACCTT
>JAYPYM010000010.1:5889-25220 GCA_038135915.1 Gammaproteobacteria bacterium | reverse complement strand
CCAAAAAGACTAATAATGATCTCTCTTGAATCATCGCCAAATGTAATACATCGGGGATAACACTCTTAGATAGCCGACCATTAGACTCAATTAACTGAAAGTAACCTTGATCGAGTCTGGCTAAGTTTTCTTTCAGAATGGTCGTTAACGTCTCAACACCATACTCCGAAATCATTTCTGCTTTACTGTTTACGACGGTGCTTATTCCGCTTTTTCTCAATTCATTCTCACCTATATCGTATAACAAATTATAGAACTTAGCTGTTATCAGGCTTGAATAATAAGAAGTAACAACACCGCCTCTTCTTGAGGTAGCCAAAAATTCATTCGGTATAGATAAAAATCCGCAGAAATGACCCAGATTTACAAAATCGGAATCAAAAAAACCATATTGTAAATAGGTACTAGCTGATTTTGGATCACAATATGAGTCTTTCAACTCCTCTCCTACCTTTAAAGGTAGGTTATACCGCATTTCATACCCCCCTTTACTAATTGAAAAACCGTAATCGCATATCTTTCCACTTGATGAATGGTTTAACATATCGTGCAACGGTATCATTGCACACATTGTTTTCCCTATTAGAGTATGGTTAAACGCCCGAGACTTAAAAATTGTGCTAGCCCAACTATAATCTTCATAGCTAAAGTCGAACATATCTACATGCTTTGATAGTGTATTATATTCATATTGGAGCTCGACCATGACACGCTCAGTCGCTCGCTTTAATGAAGAGCTTGTAATAGCCCTTAAAGTCTCATCTGAAAAGAAAGCTGGGAAATGCGAAAAATCTTCGACTGATGGCAAAACATCCAAATAGGGGCGCCAAAAAGATTTGGCCTTACGTTTTTCATTTAGCAAATAGGAAGCGAAGTAAGCGGTATTCTTAAATGTAAACCCCGTACTGGATATCGCCTTCCCAATCTGAGAGCTTTTAACTTTTTTCTCGGTTAACATCAAGCGTTTAGGGATAAACAAGTCTATCGAATCAACATCTCTCTCACAAAAAAGCCCTCGTACTCCATGCTCGTTATTCTTAAAATGCACACCTTCACATTTTGCACCATTTTTCCTAAGCCACCTAAAAAGCCTTTCCTCTGATTCAACAACTGACATTCGAAACCCACTCCAAAAAAACACATCTTTAACAGTCTTTATATTAGACTTAAATAAAGCCAGGGTTCATTAATAGTAACGATGACTATTGTTAAAAAATGTTATCACGCAGTTAATATTGAGTTAAGCAACCAATATTATTAGTTAAAAACCAATTTAAATATGCCAGGAACAAATTATTTATTTTGTAAGATACTTCGCTACTTTGGATACATTGGCTAACAGTTTCTTCTTTTCATCTAAGATGCCTTACTTAGAAGATCAAGTTCATTTTGCAAACCATCATTTTGGAGAAAATCGATCAAGTAAACTAGCAAAGACTTTTCCTGCTCCATAGCTAAGTGTAACACATCCGGTACTACAGACTGAGGTAACCGACCAGTTGACTCTATTGACTGAAAATAACCTTGATCTAGTTTCCTTAGATTGTCTGTCATCACTGTAATGAGTGTAGGCACGCCATAATCCAAAACAACATTTTTTTCTTTGTTTAAAATATTGCTTATCCCGGCTCTTTTTACTTTAATCTGACCCAGAGCGGATAACAAATCATAAAATTCAGCTGTAATCAAACTTGAACAATATGGTGCGAAACGATCGCTGCCTTTATTTGAAGTAGTCAGTAATTCATTGGGTATGGATAGAAATCCGCAGAAATGGCCCAGATTTACGAAATCAGCATCGAAAAAGCCATACTTTAGATAGGTACTCGCGTATTTTTGATCGCAATATGAGCTTTTCAACTCCTCACCGGCTTTTAAAGGGTGGCCATACTTCATTTCAAATCCCCCTTTACTAATTGAAAAGCCGTAACTACATAGTTTTCCAATTGATGAATGATTCATCATATCGTGCAGTGGGACCATTGCAGCCGTCGTTTTCCCGATTAGTGTATGAGTAAACGACCGAGATCTATACATTGTGCAAGCCCATTTGTATTCTTCATAGCTAAAATCGAACATATCGACATACTTTAATAGTGCGGCATATTCACTTTTTAGCTCGGACAAAATACTGTTTGCCATAAACCATAATGAAGAACATGAAATAGCATTTAAGGTCTCATCTGAATAGAAAATAGGAAAGTTTGACACGTCTTTCACAGATGGCAAAACGTCTAGGAAAGGACGCCAAAAAGATTTGGCCTTACGTTTTTCATTTAGCAAATAGGAAGCGAAGTAAGCGGTATTCTTAAATGTAAACCCCGTACTGGATATCGCCTTCCCAATCTGAGAGCTTTTAACTTTTTTCTCGGTTAACATCAAGCGTTTAGGGATAAACAAGTCTATCGAATCAACATCTCTCTCACAAAAAAGCCCTCGTACTCCATGCTCGTTATTCTTAAAATGCACACCTTCACATTTTGCACCATTTTTCCTAAGCCACCTAAAAAGCCTTTCCTCTGATTCAACAACTGACATTCGAAACTACTCCAAGAAAACACGTCTTTAACAGTCTTTATATCATAGACTTAAATAAAGCCGAGGTTCATTAATAGTAACGATGACTGTTGTTAAGAAATGTTATCACTCAGTTAATATTGAGTTGAGCAACCAATTATTATTAGTTAAAAACTAATTCAAACTATCAAGAGTAAATAGTTTAGTAGGAAACTTCACTGCTTTGGATACATTGGCTAACAGTTGCCGGCCAATTCATAGAGCCACCTAAAAAATCTAATACCTGAATTAAGCAACCAGTATATTTTTCTCTTAGACCTTCAACGATTTCTGGGATATCCATTCTCACATGATTGCCTGGTGCCAAAAAATAAGGAAAAATATCAATTTCACTAATACCCTTATGTGCGAAATCCCCTACAATAGTTTCGATTTTTGGTTCAGCCAATTCAAGAAAAGCAAGGGCAACATGATCATAATTGTTATGTAAATTTTTTGATAGCTCGTTAGCAAGCCTTTGCATTGCCTCGTTAGATTCAACGCGACGACTACCATGAACCACAAATACTAGCGCTTTATTTAAAGATGCCATTTAAAAACCTCGACTTCCAGCAAAGAAAAAAAATTAAATCTGGTAATTAACACTCAAGAATACTGTATTCTCTTCTACATCGGATGCTTGGTCTTGTTCCCTTAATTTAAACTCATAATCTAATCCGATCTTAAAGTCTTTTGTCATTCTATAACTAAAATTGAGCCCTAACTTTGTTTCATCAGCCTCTATGTTTGACGCGTCCCTCCTTTCGAGCCGCCCTTTTGCTTTCATAACAATACGGTTTTTTATTTTAGTTCTAGCTTCCAATGCTACACCTCGACTTTCTTCCAGCTCAAACTCTGACTGCGGGTTTTCCAAAGATGTATGATATATACTGAACTGCCAGGCCCAAGGGTTATAATCACCCGAAATACTAGCCTTCACATTTTCACGTAGTTGGAATCCGCTATTTTGAGACAGCTCTCCATTGGCTATCGCTTCTTCAAGTGCACCTTGTATGTTTTCTAACAGCAAATTGTTTTCTGAGTCATCATTGGTCTCAGCACTCAAATCAGTTATAGACCGTAAAAGCCTTTGTCCAAAAGTTTCACCTTGAGTATTGACTGACCTTGTATACGCCAAACTCCCGTTAAGGCGACTATTGAGGCGATGCGTATAGTCAAGTGAGTAAACACTAAAATCCCGGTCGTTACCTAAATCATTATCCAAAAAACTTCGCCCCGCACTCAAGTCTAATTGAGAGCGCTTAAAAACACGTGTCATAAATAAGTTTAGCGTTTCTCTCGTTTCGTCGATTGAGGTGATTTCTCTATCAACCTCTACATGTGATAGTTTAACGCCTACTTGCAAAAGCCTAGACACTCGACGTGTCAAGCTACTGCTAAATTGAAGTGTTTCTAATTGGCTGGCTTTGGAAAACTCGTAGTAAGTTCGAGCATAATTTGCGCTTAAATTCGCTATAGTCCTTTCGTTAAGCTTTAACGTCCATATGGGGCCAGTAGAAAAATTATTCACAAATTCAGAGTTATTTGCTGAATTCAATTGGTTAGCGGCTATACGCCTTTGAGTCCCAGTGTTCCTAACATCCCATACAAGTCGGTCGTCAATTATTCTGAGCTGACCTTGCATGCCACCTTTAAGCGAAAAGTCATCTTCTATACCCGAGTTTTCGTATTCCTGGTAAGACAATCGAGCATCTACTCCATACCGGAAACGCCGGCCCAGCTGATCTATCACCAAGTCTATGGAGGCTACGTGGGACAAATCATCTTCTTTGTCTGCTGACCTTGCAAATATGTTATCCGAATATTCAAGGCCATACTCAAGCCCCAATTGTCTTTGGGCTGAAAAGGCCGTAGTAGATGTTAATATCAGCACTGCCAAACAGCCTATTGAATACTTTTTCACAGCTATTCCTTTTTAGGGTTGTGAACATTTTTGGCTTCATTAGGAAAGCCAAAATGAGTGAAAATTTATAGATTAAAAGAACATTTAATATTAGAAAAGGCTCTCAGGCACAGAAACCACATCTCCGGGTCTTAACAAATAGTTTGTATCCAACTTACCTTTTTGCCAAATATCATCTGCTTTTATTTTAATCGTTTCCTGATTACCTGCTGTCATCCGGTAGAGCACAGTTCGATTACCGTTTGCAAACTCACTCAACCCACCTGCAGCCAGAATTAGATCCATCACCGTCATACCCATGCGATGAGGCACGGACGTAGGACCTCCTACAGCGCCAGTTATCCTGACTCGCGAAACATACTCGTGACTGTTCAAGCCCGTCATAATAACACTCACTTGAGGGTCACGAATGAATTTGCTCAGTCTTTTCTTCAACGCTGAGGACAACTGCATCGGACTAATACCTGCTGCACGTATATCACCTACCAATGGCGTAGATATCTTACCATCCGGTCTTACTGGGACTGTAATGGACAAATCCGGATTACGCCAAACACTGACCATAACGTTATCGCCTACGCCAATGACATAGTCACCTTCATAGAATGCACTAGAATCAACTCTACTCTCTAAAATTATTTTCTTACCAGCCGATTCAGCAAATACGTATTGACCGACGCTCAGACAAGCCATCATAAATAAGGCAACAAGATATCTCGGTACTGGACCAGCAACAAATGTTATCATTTTAATATCAGTTATTTTTTTCATAGCGCAAGCCCTCAAACTATTTTTATCGATCCGACTAGGGTTTAATATATACGGAAATTAATTTTCAAAATATTAAATATGGCACACATACAAGTGTAAAGTCTTGTATGCAAAATCTCTAGTTGTATTCAACTACAAAATCAAAATACTTATCGCGCACCTTTGCCAAAAAGTATCACCCCCACCGTCTGAATCAGTATTAATACATTGAGCAAAAGACTTTGATTTTTCAAATAGTAAATATCATATTCTAACTTATAAATTGCATCCGCTTCCGATGCTCCGTAGGAATGTCTGAGTTGAGCCCAACCTGTTATACCGGGCCTAATACGGTGCCGTTCCTTGTAATAGGGAATTTTTTTTACTAGCTGGTCTACAAAACTGGGCTGCTCGGGGCGTGGACCTACCAACCCCATGTCTCCCTTTAGCACATTAAATAGCTGAGGCAACTCATCCAAGCGATAAAACCTAATAAACTGCCCCGTCCTGGTAACTCTAACATCGTCCACCTTGGTCCATTGAGTGCCATGTTTTTCAGCATCTTCTCGCATACTTCTAAATTTGTAAAGCCAGAAAACTTCACCATCTAACCCAACCCTCTTCTGACGATAAATCACTTGACTGCTTAATCCTTCCTCTAGCTTTATTGCAATCGCTACAATAACCATAATTGGCCAGGTAATTAGCACTAAAGCAGCACTTAATAACGTATCGAATAGTCTAATAAAGATTGTCTTGAACAGAGAGTGGCCAAACCCATCTGAAAAAACCAGCCAGCTAGGATAAGTAGATTCCACAATCACGCGACCAGTTTCTCGTTCAAAAAAAGTGAAGCTGTCCACAACTTCAATACCACTCAATTTGCATTCAAGTAGGTCAAGCATCGGGAAATTTCGCCGACGATCATCCATAGCAACAACAATCTCGTGCGCCCCACTTAGCAAAGCACACTGATACAAACCATCTTTAACGGTTAGTTTTTCAGCATCTTCGACCCGAAGCACCTCTTCTTCGACGGGAATAAAACCAACTATAATAAAACCTTTACGATCTGCTCTTCTTAAACGTTTCTTCAATTCCAGTGCACGCTTACCTGCTCCAAGAATGAGTATGCGCCTTTTTAAATCTTCTTCGTTGAGCTTCTTAAATACAACACTTCTCAAAAGGATCACGAATAGGAAAGATATTAAGGCAGCAACTGCCGCCACCCCTCTCCCCATATGTAAAGAAGGGAACAAATAAAAAATGGAAGATAGCGTAATAGCACCTAGAAAAAAGCCAATCGCCGTGCGGAGCATTACTCCCGACATACCCTCCTTTAACTTCGCATGATAAACATCCAGCGAGATCATAGAAATTATCATCACAGCAGCAAAACAGATTGCTCTCGGGTACAAAGGCCCAAGGTTCTCTAACAAGGATAAGTCACTAAAGAAACGAAAATATGCGGCAAGGTAAAGCGACCCAGCAAAAATCAAAGTTTCTACAATACCTAATATAAAATAAGGTAAGTGAACATAATGCTTAGAAATTCGAATATGCACCTAGAACCCTTAGCATAGGATAAATTTTGTCAGAAAGCATAAGATTAGTCAGGACATGCCTCAATCGCCAGTGATTTAACAAACCAAATCATACTAGAAAAACGGATCACAATCGATCAAAATATAGGCAACCAGTAGCTTCTGCGGCTTGAGTAAGACACTGAACTAAGGCTTACAACTCCATCGATCAAGGGAACTTGGTGATTAATTGATTTATCACATATACTTTTCTCAACATAAGGATGGTGTAAAGTTGGTAAGAGGAGCCTCATGGATCAGTCAAAGCTACCCGATCTATCTAATCTACGCATAGCTGTTATTGGGCTAGGCTATGTTGGCCTACCACTTTCAGTAGAATTTGGTAAAGTAACCGCAACTATAGGCTATGACATAAACCCTAAGCGCATTGCAGAATTAGAGTCTGGTGAAGATAAAACACTAGAGGTTTCACCAGATGAGCTAAACAGCGCTAACTACTTAACTTTTACTTCAAACGCCAGCCAGCTGATAGATGCTAACGTCTATATCATTACAGTACCTACCCCAATAGATAACTTCAAGAACCCTGACCTAACCCCTCTACGAAAAGCGAGCGAAACTGTAGGCAGCGTACTACGCAAAGGTAACGTTGTCATCTACGAATCTACGGTATACCCAGGTGCTACCGAAGAGGTATGCGCTCCCATCCTTGCATCAACCTCAGGTTTGACACTCAACTCAGACTTTTCACTAGGATACAGCCCTGAACGTATTAATCCAGGCGATAGATTACACAGCATCACCAATATTACTAAGGTAACCTCAGGCTCAACTCCGGCTACAGCTACATTTGTCGATCAACTTTATCAGTTAATTGTAACTGCTGGCACCTTTAAAGCAGCCAGTATTAAAGTAGCAGAGGCTGCAAAGGTGATAGAAAACACTCAACGAGATCTAAATATTGCCCTCATTAACGAGCTCAGCTTAATCTTCAACTTATTGAACATTGACACCCAATCTGTGCTAGAAGCGGCTGCCACCAAGTGGAACTTTTTATCTTTCAAGCCTGGCCTGGTTGGCGGGCACTGCATTGGCGTAGATCCCTATTACCTAACACACAAAGCACAGGCTATTGGATACCATCCAGAAGTCATTCTTGCCGGTAGACGTATTAATGACTCCATGGGACCCTATGTTGCAGAACAAGTCATCAAACAGATGACCAAAAGAAAAAAGTATGTAGTGGATTCAAATATTCTGGTTTTAGGACTTAGTTTTAAAGAAAATTGCCCAGACTTTAGAAATACTCGAACCATTGACGTTATCAGAGAATTAAAAAGCTATCATGCTAAAGTTGACATATATGATCCTTGGATTGACCCAAATGAGGCAAGTAAAGCCTACCAGGTAGAGTTAACTCAGGACCTAAAAGAAGGCACATACGACGCCATTATACTAACCGTCGCTCACAAAGAATTTCTCGACATGGGCAGCAAAAAAATTCGAGCACTAGGCAAACAAGACGCAATACTATTTGATGTCAAAGGCATACTACCTAAAGCAGAGGTGGATGCCAGGCTTTAATGCTAAAGACACCAGCTTTATTAGTCACTCATTTATCGATATCATACCGCTCTACGTTTCTGGATTACAGAGGAAAAACGAATGAAAATACTCATTACCGGCACAGCTGGATTCATTGGTTCAAGCCTAGCGATCAAACTGCTTGAAAGAGGCGATGAAATCATCGGTGTTGACAATCTAAATGATTATTATGATGTCAACTTAAAAAAAGCTCGCTTAGAACGCGTGTCGGCCTTTGATCAATTCACAGATGTTCGGTGTAGTATTGAGGATAGAAACGCTATTGAAGATGTCTTTAAAACTTACCAACCAGAACGAGTGGTGAACCTAGCTGCTCAAGCAGGCGTCCGTTATTCACTACAAAACCCCCATGCTTACATTGACGCCAACATTCAAGGCTTTATGAATATTTTGGAAGGCTGTAGGCATAACGACGTCAAGCACCTAGTCTATGCATCCAGTAGCTCAGTATATGGCGCTAATACAGACATGCCTTTTTCTGTACATCAAAATGTTGATCATCCAGTTAGCCTCTATGCTGCGACTAAAAAAGCGAACGAGCTCATGGCACATACTTATAGCCATTTATATCAACTGCCCACCACCGGGCTTCGCTTTTTCACCGTTTATGGCCCATGGGGCCGGCCGGACATGTCGATGTTTCTTTTCACCAAAAACATTATTGAAGGTAAACCAATCGACGTTTTTAATCATGGCAAACACAAGAGAGATTTTACCTACATCGACGATATTGTTGAAGGTGTGATCAGGACATTGGATAAAGTAGCAGAGCCTAACACCCAGTGGTCAAGTGACGCACCAGATTCTGCAACCAGCTTAGCGCCTTATAAACTTTACAACATCGGCAACAATAAACCAGTTGCACTCATGCAGTATATTGAAGTCTTAGAAAAAGCGATCGGAAAAGAAGCAATCAAAAACTTCTTGCCCCTTCAACCCGGAGATGTACCTGAAACCTACGCAGATGTTGATGCACTGTCTCAAGACGTCGGTTACAAGCCAAATACGCCAATAGACGAAGGTGCAAAGGCCTTCGTAACATGGTATAAGGACTTTTATCAGTGCTAGGCTTAAACAGCCAAAAAACAGCCTAATTTCCGGCGTTCATTAACTAGTATTTGTAAACCAATAGAACTATGCAGAACCATCTGTCTAAACTAAAACAATTGGCTGACGTCGCTAAAACATGGCGGCTGGGAGACTTATTCACGCAAAACCCAAAGCGTGCGGAGCAATTCACCTTCACAGCCGAACCTTTGTCGTTAGACCTCAGCAAAAACTTTCTTCAGCAGGATACGCTTGAATATTTGATTCAGCTTGCCGATGAACTAGATATTCCAAACAAAATTTCAGCGCTCTTTAACAAAGAAACAGTGAATCTCACTGAAAATCGGCAAGCAATGCATTGGCTACTTAGAGCGCCGGCCGATATAACTACCAGCCCAGAATCCGATGAAGTAAACAAAACGCTTGAACGAATGGGACAATTTGTTGATGCTATCCACACAGGCGCATGGCAATCAGAGCAAGGCAACCCCATTAAAGACATCGTTAATCTAGGCGTTGGCGGCTCAGACCTAGGGCCAAAAATGTGTGTTCATGCACTCAAACCTTTTGCTACTGGCAGAACAAAAGTCCACTTTGTTTCGAACATAGACGGTTTAGATATTAGCAACTGCCTGCAGCATCTAGATCCTCAAAGCACATTGTTCATCATTACATCCAAAACCTTCACGACACTAGAAACCTTGAACAATGCTCACGCTGCACGCGCCTGGCTGAATAGCGCTGGCGTCACCAACTTTTCCAAACACTTTGTTGCTGTTTCAAGCGCCGTGGACAAAGCAAAAGCTTTTGGTGTGGCACCTCAAAACATCTTCCCAATCTGGGACTGGGTAGGCGGCAGATATTCTCTCTGGTCTGCAGTCGGTCTATCTATCATGCTATCAATTGGAAAAGAGAACTTCCTCGCATTACTGGCTGGTGCACATGCAATGGATAAACACTTTCAGCAGACCAATTTAGAAACAAACCTACCATTCTTGCTAGGTGCGTTAGGCGTTTATTACATCAACGGCTTTCATTACAATACGCATGCAATTATCCCTTATGATGAATCTCTCTATTTCCTGCCCGACTATCTTCAACAGTTGGAAATGGAAAGTAATGGCAAGTCAATTAAAGTCGACGGTACAGAAACAACCTACCATACTGCACCCATTATTTGGGGCGGTGTCGGTACGAACACACAGCACTCATTTCACCAACTACTTCACCAGGGTAATACCATTTGCCCCACTGACTTCTTACTGCCTCTCAGCAATGACCATCACTTGGACGACCACCACCGCCATCTAGTTGCCAACTGTTTAGCTCAAAGCCAGGCACTCATGCTGGGCAAACAATACCCAGAAGAGGAAAAGCATAGAAGAGTAGCAGGTAATAAACCAAGCACACTCATCGCATATGAAAAAATGTCCCCTAAAACCTTAGGTGCACTGATTGCCCTATACGAACATAAAACCTATGTTCAAAGCCTATTTTGGAAAATTAACGCCTTTGACCAATGGGGCGTTGAGCTAGGAAAACAACTGGCAAAGCCAATTAGCGAAGCGTTAAGCAACAGCGCCAGCGAATCAAGTTCGGCTGGCACTCAAATGGATCCATCCACTGCTTTTTGGGTAAGGCGCTTTCAAGAGATTAACTCCCTTAAGCGCTAAACATCAGTGTTGAAACAGTAGCTATTCTCCGCCTCTCCTGCCACACAGAACACAGAAAGCCAAGCATGCTACAAAGCTAGTAGCCAGAACCCCAATTGTGGCATAACCTCCACCCGTCTGGAAAAAGCCTTTGCTATCTTCATCAGCTTCAAACTCAACTGGTGAACCAGAGGGTGCCTCTGAATCAGCTACACTAGATGGGTTTGGAGAACCAAGCCTAGTGGGGTTTGGAGTACTCGGCACAGTGGTGCTAGGAGAGCTATCCACTGGCGTACTACTCGGCGAAGCTGATTCATCGTTTGGTGCAGGCGCAATAGAGGGGCTCTTGGTTCTCATCGATGGCTCCTGCACAGGTGCTGTGGAAGGCATTCTTGTTTGAACCACCGGCTGCGCAGTATTTGGAGCAGGCGTAGACAAGGTTGGCGTACCACTTGGTGAAACAGTTGGACTCGCAGTTGGCGACTTGGTGGGACTCGCTGTTGGTAACTTAGTAGGACCCACTGTTGGCGATTTGGTAGGCCTAGGTGTTGGCACCCTAGTAGGACTATCTGTGGGTAATCGAGTCGGAGAATTTGTAGGAGGAGAAGCCTCTTGGCAAGACTCTCCTAGCGTTATCGTTAGGTATTTTGGGTTACCTTGGCTATCGTCAACGCTATAAATAAAGACATCTTGTAGTAGTTGGATTTCATTGCCATCAGGGCCATAGATGACTGGTATCACCTCATCACCATCCACTCGTACTTCATCATGCAGAAAGGCACCTGTCTGAATGTTTGCACCTTCACAAGCAGTTTCAGCTACGTCGAAAAGTTGTTGTGCCAAGCTTTTTTCCGCAGAAGGTTCTTTCTCGAATCTGGATCCCTGAGAAATGAGTATATTGGCATTACAAAAAACGCTATCCGCTAAATTGAGGTCTTCCAAAAACGAATCCGCAGTGAGTGTTAAATCATTGTTACTCAAGTCGCAATTTCTATAAACTGCACGTTCCACGTCACGACCTACAGCTAATGTACCTGTCTGGGTGTTAAAGAGTACAGTATTATTCGGAATGGTACCAAAAATTTCTCGGGCAAATGAATTGATAATATTGCTGCCATTACTGATATCTGCTAAAGGATTGTTAGACAAAGGTGCGCATTCTTCACCTGCTTGCAGACCTCTTCCTGAATCCCCTACCGGCGCTGTTAACTCTTGAGTCCAGCCGCACAATTGTAGATGTCTTTTACAAAAATTGAGCTCATCTTTAGTAACGCCATCACCGGATTTTTCTAATTGTACGGGACCTCTTGTTGAAGGAAAATGTTGAGCTCCACTCACTGCTCTGTTTGCCGCTGCCAATCCGAGCACTGCGTATTTCATTACTGCTACCATATACATCACCTGCTATTTACTAATTGATTATTTAAAGCATTTATCACTGCTATCTTTTAAATTTTATTATGTTAAAAAATTTATTCGGTACAAAGCCACGGTTTCCTATCGCAGAATGAAGGGTCCTCTTCACCAGGATCACTCCCACTCGCTCCACCGCAACCAAAAATAAAAATAACAATAACTGAAAAGGCAACATTTTGCACTAACCTTTTACAAACTGACATACTGCTTAGTTTTTCTAGGGTACTTCTCATTACCATTCCTCGTCTTAGAACATCGAATGTGTTTAAGCAACATTAACAAAAGCAAAAAGGATGCCTAGGTTTTAATAGGATAGAACGAACTATGAAAATTTTTTTGCACTGTTATTGATCAGCCGCCAGGAGCCCACCCCATCTTTGCTCATAAGGTAAACATAAAAGAGTTTTGTTGGTGTTATAAGAAGAATGAATGAATGATAAAAAGTGCTGTTTCGGTTTCTTGAATACTATTTTTGAAGAAAACATTTATTTGCTTGCGAGCTATTATAAAAATGGTTATTATCGCTCTCAATTTTTAGTTAGTTTTAAAAGATAACAATAGTTTGAGTAGTAACATATTATAATCCATAGATCCTGAAAACATCTCTTTACTTTCTTATTATAGTTTGAGTCAATTCTAAATCTATAAATTAAAAAATTTCGTAGATATAAAAATCGAACCTCTGTAATTTTACAACAGATAAATTCCTCACGATAATAGAAAGCATTATTAAACTATCTCTGGTATGTTATTTGCTGATCATAAATATATGCGTTTAGGTTTTGCTCAAAACGTTTAGATAGTTTAGTATTTCTCAAACATAATAACTAAACATTTAAAATTAATACAAATAAAACAATTAGTTTTAATTAAATGCCCAGTAAGAAAGAAATGGATTTCTAAAGAGAACGAATAACTTCGGAGATCCAGAACATGAGTTTGTATTTTAACGGTCAACAAATATCGCTTCGTCAAACAGTGCTGCCTCTAATCGCACTGCCACCAAGCAAAGCTCACCCAAATCAGGCCACATACAATACCCATAAGCCCGCACTGATAAAAGCTCAGGTACTGGCCGAGCTTGAAGCCTTTAATACAAGGTATGATTGTAAATGGTCTCCAGAACAGATGAGAGAAGAAGTAGAGGAATGTGTCTTCATTCATGACGTTAGGGAAACTCAACGAGACGGTTTAGAAGACTTAGTCGAATATGTGCATCAAGAAGGCCTTTATTTAAGAGATAATCTATCAATTGGTAATAAGAAAATACTTGAAAATACCAGAGACAGAACGAATCGTCACAGCAGTTATGCTGAAGGAGCGGTAATAGCACGTCTAGAAAAAGAGTATGCACACAACCAGGGTGAAGATATAGACGAAAACCAACCAGGTCGGAAGTATAAAAGTGACGCTCACGACCAACAGGCCAAAGAAACGGCCAGCAGATTTAATAACAGCAACGTAGAATTATCATGGAACGCTGAGAATAAACCACCAGCTGATAAAAGAGGATACCAAAAAGCAAAAGGCAGGTTACGTGGCCCGCTAAAAAAGGTTAGAGCAGATATAAAGAGAGTAAGACGAACAGGTACCCCAGACGTGAGACACATGGGCGACCTAAACAGAAAAGCAAAAACTGTCAACGAGTTCTTAACAAAAAATATTAACAGGATTTATAGCTTTCTAAAGGAAAATGATTTCCACCTCACGGGGCCACTTGCAGATGATAATGCCGCTGTAACCCGTGACCAAGCAAAAGCGCTGCTCAGTGCTATGGCGTTAAAGCCAAACAAAACCCCACTTACACCAAGAAACTACCCAAACACACTCGGCGCGTTAAAAGCCTACATTATAGAAAATGCAGCCTTAGGTTCAGATTTAATAAAACTCACTGAGCAATTAGAACATCACGTTAGCGTCAGTGAGCATATTTATGCAGGCACCAGTGAAAGAGAGCTACAGCAGCGCGAAAGGGACTCAAAGCTCCGTATGGGGGATGCAGATCCAGGTGAACCAACAGCAGCGCCCGATACTTACGAACCTTATAACCATAGAGCAGGTGAAAAAAGAGCCGTAACAGATGAGCACGGCGCACCAACACGTGACTTAGCTCACGCTGCAGAAAGCGAGGGGGAAATCGAAAAGTCACTCGCCTATGTTGTTGAACACTTTATTAATTCCTTTACTTATAAACACCACAAGGACCAAGTATCGGATCATAATGTAGGGGCAGTCAATGCTGGCGGCTCAGGCCCAAATGGTCGCCTACGGGGTTTCGAGCATAAAGGCAGCGAACACTCAAGAGATGTAGCAAACGCCAACTACTTCCGTGGTCTTGCTATGCAACAAGTCCTGAAGGAAATTGAAGAAAAGTCAGTAGGAGATAGCCCAGCTCAACGCCGAGCATTACAAGACTATATCAATAGCATAGACGCTAAAATAGTTGACGAGATTATCGAATTACTAGACAAAAAAGTTGGCGTCGCGCACGCACGATTCGATGGTGAACCCTCAACACAAGACAAGAAACGCAGGCTAGTTGAAATTGCATCCAGAACAAGAGTGAGGGGACAAGCGGAAACTGCTATCCAGACACTCAGGAAAAAATACCCCTCTTACATTGGCGGTTATTGTGGTGCCCTCCAAAAAACGCTAGAGGAATTTGGTGCCGCCTTAACAGATGTCACAAGCATTACGATGAAGCAGGCGTTACACGACGAACACAATAACGACTTTAAAGATGTACCACATCATACATGGGTGGAAATCACACCAGGTACTGATGAATTTAAAGACTGGGAAAACAGTGATGAACTTCGGTTTAGAGAGGGCAAATTTTATCGCCCAGCAACCTGCGTACACTCTCAGTGTTATGCCAATATCGACGACATGAATGTCGAGCTCACTCGTAACCTAAGGCGCTTCTTAACCGGCATCGTACCAGATGCAGATCTACAGCACTATGAATTAAAAATATCATCCTGGTCTACCTTGCCAGAAGGCGACGACTTCCAAAGCTTGCTACAACACCTTCCATGTGAAAGCCGATTCTCTAAAGGACCTAGGCCCTTTACGACAGGTGACCGCACTGAGCAGATGAAAATTGTTGAAGGACTCAGCCTTACCTATAAAGGAGAAGAAATCGCAGGCCAACAACAGAATCACGCAGACGCACACCGATCCAATCATTTACAACCTTTTGGTGATGAAGGGCTTATCGACATCAAGAAAGGCGATGGAAGAACAGATAAGAATCATAAGAAAGAGATTCGAGAAATGGAAAAAAATCTCGCAGAAAAAGTTGTACGTGAATACTTTAATCTAACACCAGCACAAAGAGAAGCGGCTAAGAGAGAAAGGATCAGAGATGAAAAGGTTCAGCTGACTACTCATATAACAGATTGGTTAAATGATTTACCTAATGACTTAACCAATAATATTACAGAAGAAACCATACATAAACTCAAGAATATTTATTACAGAGCACCTGAAAAACAAATGATTGATCTAATCTTTGGAACAGGTGAAGATGGTGATCCTGCAAATCCAGACACTGATGGGTTTGAACAAAGAGTTCAACTAGCTAATATCCCAGGTTTGACAACCTATGTTGGCGGGGAAGATAGAAATGGTATCATAGGTTCTGAACTAGCACACCTCAAACAAACCTTGCTGGCGTTGCACTATGCAAGCCAACACCCTATTACCGATCAGGACAGAAGACAGGATGAAGCCAAGCTAAAACGTCATTTAAGGCCACCAAAAAAATGGCAACAAACGAGCCCAGATACTCGAATCAAAACTGGTGGTGGAGCGAGCATTGCAATCAGTGCTGGGACGATAGCTTCTGTGGCTGCAGGCGCAGCAACTGAAGCTGGGAAAACTGGGCTCGCAACAACTATTGCAGCCGGTACCAGTATAGGTGTGGTAGGTACCGCAACAGTAGTTGCTGGTGCGGAAATATTAGCAAACTCAGCTAACACACGTGAGCGCTTATATAAAATCGACAGAGAAGCTGGTGAAAGCTTCGATATCGCCGTTGAAACCTTTCAAAGAATTCGAAATGACTCAGTACTTGCCGCACATAGGAATGCCCTGATACAAAAAAGAAAAGATCACCTAGGTGGAGCTATCGATGAAGTACGCCACCTTCAAGAAGCAGCAGCGAAGTACTTGGCTGAAGCTGACTCGTCAGACTCATCAAATGAAAATAAAGAAAATTACGACTTCATCAATAGAATCAATAATGCGCTTAACCATATTCTTCCAACTCTAGATCAAATAAACCAAAATAAGGGAGAGCTTGAACTTAGGGATATTAAAAACGTACACCAAGCGCTTATATGGACTGACCGTATGGCTGAGTCCATCTTAAAAAACTTGGATAAAACTGGTGAAAATAGGGAAATAAGAACCACCGCAAACAAGGTTTTCCATAACATGCGGCCTTTTACATCCACACAAACAGAACCTTTGCTACCCGAGAGAACAAGTGATGGAAGAGAGGTGGATCTTAACCCCTTTAGCTGGGGACAACTATTACTAAAACCAAGCTTTAAGGACGAAAGAGCATTAACTCACGAAATTGAAACTGCTTACAACCGTTCAAGAGAAACTCAAGCAGCCCAAAAAGATAATGCCATCAACGCAATTACTGGTAGCGCCTTCGTAGCAAGTGGTAGCGGCCTTATTGCATCCGGCATCCCAGCTGCTGTATCAGTAGTACCTATACTTGGTCCGGCTGCATTAGGTATTTTAACCGGGGCATCTATCTTAAATGCATCAAACACAGAACGGCAAATCAATAAAGCTTGTAAGCCCGAATTAACTGTCGATGGGGACCATGATGTAAACTTTACGCCTGAAGTAAGGGGGCTGGACAGCGGAGAAATACTCCAAGATATACTAGAGGTTGAATTAAAACGAGAGCAAAACGTAGATGGCTGGCTCACCGCAGCTTTCTTTGCAGGCCTAACAACCTCTAGCATTTTAGGGCTAATCTCTGGCGTAGGTACAATACCCACGGTTGCTACTGGTGCAATTGCAGGTGCTGGATTTGCGGCTACTAATTTTGCATTGGGTAATAAACACTCCCTGGCTGCCAGTTATGCACCTAGGACTGAAAATACGCCATTAAACGACGTGTTTTCATTAAAAAATGAGACTGAACGTAATAGACTAAGATGGTGGCTTAATGGTATAGCTGCTATTTACCCAGAAAAAACAGAAGATGTTCTCGATAGTGTATTTGAAGTTGAAAAGAGAGCCCTAGAAGCACAAGGAAAGAATCTATATGGAGCAAGGAAAGGCAAAACACTTGGTGTGCAAAAAATGATTCACCCAAGCAGAAGAACGGACCCTAGGCGCCCAATACAGTGGATTGCAAACCGTTTTCGGGTTAGCCACTCGATCGAGGAAAGAGTCACCACCATCAGTGACGCCTATTCTGGGACCGGAAAATACGCGGAAGGCAAGCGCTTTCATGCTACTGATGCTCAACACCGAGCAACACATGGTAAAGTGGAACGGCACTGGGAAACAGATGTCAACGACATTTTACTTGGGTTTAGATATTTCTTAGAGGGCAAGAGAAGCCAAAGCAAGTGGCAACACCAGGCACTGGAGGGAGAGCTCATCAACCGTCAGAGTAGATTTGAATACGCTCGAGACAATGGGGCTGATCAGGAAACCTTAGATGCCATGGACGCTAGTATCAAAAAACTTAGGCGTCAAATGGAAAAAATGGATAATGCTTTGCAGGCAACACATAGAGCATTTGACCAAATGGTAGCATTCGAGCAAAGGTACAGGGCATTCTTAGATAGCCCTGAAGATCAGCAGGAGCTGAACGCCGACGCAGTAGAAGATGCGTTCAAGGATGTGATTATCGAATTCGCTTATTCAACAAATGCACTAGCGAGTGTTCTTCCTGATGAAATGCGTCGTGAGTTGGCAGCCATGGACCCAGCTCACAACAATATCGAGTTACATACGGAACAAAGGCGTTTTGCAGGGCAATTTAGAAAAGACAAAATTAATAATATAGAGCTAAAAATCCAGAATCCACTCACCGGACCTGTAGGCGGAGCAATAAGAGAGCGGCTTAAAGAAGACGCATTTACCATCATGGCGAGTCTTTACGCTCGAGCGATACCAACGCTAGCGAATAACGAGCTCGCAACCATCCATAAAATGCACCGTTTGGCGATGGAACCCAAAAAAATGGAGACGCTTCCAACAACGGGCTTAAGAGCTAGGCTTCGAAGTGCGCGCCATGCAGCCATGCGCGGTATAGGTATTAGCACTAGAACGCAAAGAATCGAAATGGAGAGAACACATCTTGCTGGTATTCATACAGATGCAACCGGTCGTACCCCTGACCAACAGAGGGCATTAAAACCAAAAACTGCAGAATCAAAAGCAAAATATGCCTCTGATTTTGAATCTAGACTCGGAGACGGTCATAGACGATTGTTCTTACGAAGCAATTCACATAGTGCTGGCTTATTTTTCGGCGATAACTTTTCCGATAGCTCGGAGGAAGAAATCGAAGTAGCTGGGCTTGAGGGTGTAGAAATAGAGGAGGTTGATCCACCTCGACGACGAAGCGTAACATTTGCTCGAACCCATTCTCACATGGGTAGTGGTTAAATTTAGGGTCTTCACTCAATCACAATCGGGTGAAGACCATAAAGACTTGTTGCTAATATACGATTTTTTATGCAATAAAAAATATTTAACAGTTACAGGTAGGTTTTAAATGGCCCCATCCCCTATAACCTGGAAAGGTGCTCAGACAGTTGCTAAGAGAGCACTTAGCAACAATAAAAAACCAAC
>JAYPYM010000010.1:0-5879 GCA_038135915.1 Gammaproteobacteria bacterium | reverse complement strand
TCCCAAGCAAACCAGTTTCCAAACGCTAATACACGAGTCTCTACTGCACTTAAAACAAAGAGTATGCTTAAGAGGCGATTTGCGTACGCCGTCTGAAATTTTTCCAAAAGGATTTGAACCAAAAGATGGCGGCAAAGAAATGCTATTACACTATAAACAAAACGCTTTAAGAATAAAGTCAGGAATATATTTATCAAAAAGTCTAGAGGGTGCAAGCTTTTTTCCATTACCTGATTTAAAAAGTGTTCAGTACGATCTTAGTAGCTATAAACATATCCCTACAACCTTTGTTTATGTTGTAAATGACCCACTGTACTTCAATACAAGTCGTCTCATCGCGAAAATTGTTGTTAATGCTGATAAATGTGAGCTACCAATTAGACAAGACTTATATCTAAGAGATTTGTGTTTCGAAGAGGTGACAACACCAAAAGTGACGGGACAACAAGTGCTAATGGCTTTTCATCTCCAAGATAGATACGTGTATATCAACAGCCCATTAGAGTATATTGTAGAATTTACAGTTTCGGACTATAGCTTTAATACTGATCTGACCAATACGGATGAAGAGGTTTGCAGCAAACTCATTGAAGCATTTCCCATTGGAACCAGGTTAAGCAGGAATTCTTTACAACTTCCAGAAGAACCTCAACGTTTAATAAAAAAATATCAAGATATTCGAGATAACCCTGAAACACCATTGGAATTTTGAATTAGTAACGTTAACACCTTACTGACCCTAAACAAACTTAAATAAAGAGAAACATTATGTTAAGCACAAGAGCCATAGCGTCCAAAGCCAGCCAGTTTAAAAAATCTACTTTTGTAACAGACGCAAGTCAAACATCAAAAATTTTTGATCAGATTAAAAATAAAGGCCATGTCGTTAGAATACGAATTGACAAATCCATGCTTAAACAAATGGACGGCACTGCCGTCAGAGCTGACACTCGAGGGCCAAAAGAGATTTTTCCTAATGGTTTTCAACCCAAAGGGTCTCGCAGCGATTCATTAATCGTATGCTATCGACCTCGCATGTTAAGAACTGAGTCAGGCCAATACTTGTCTAAAAGATTAGAAAGCGCTAGTTATTTCCCAATACCCAACCCTAGTAGCGGTGATGAGATTACCGACACGTATGCATATGTTATTAACAAACCAGAAGTTTTTGACACCAGTGAACTCATTGCAAAAGTGTATGTGAATGCTGATAGTTGCAGACACAATATTGATCGAGCAAGTTACTTACGAGACTTAGCTTTTGAGGAAGTTGGCACACCAAATGTTCCACCTGCTAAAGTACTGATGGCACTACATCTTACAGACCGCAAACTCTCAAGGCCAGATATATTAAACTATATAGTCGAATTTAAAATAGCAGACTACAGCGTTAATCCAGATGCTACAGAAGAAGAGCAGGAAATATGCGGTAGCTATATGGAAAAGTTCCCTATCGGATTGGAACTCTGCAATAGCACAGATGAGCTGTCTGAGGAGACATTAGCGCTTATCGAGAAGTTTGAGTCCATGAGAACTGACCCTGAACGATCAGAGCGCTAGGTATGCTTCCAACACAAATAATATGCTAATGGCTTTTTTCTTTTTTTCTAGAGAGACTGCCGAGGAATGTGCTCATATCACCACACCCACCTTGGGACCAACCGCCATCTACAGGAACAATTGCGCCGTTGATATAACTCCCTAAATCTGAGCTTAAGAAAAGGCATGCGTGAGCAATATCTTCCACTGTACCTAGCCGGCCCAATGGCACTGAATCAACCACTTTCTTTAGTATGGATTCGTCTGGAGCAAGGCGCTTCATGCCTTCCGTGCCATCAATCGGGCCAGGCACAATTGAATTAACCCTAACACCCTCTTGCCCCCACTCAAGAGCCAAAGTACGGGTAATCATATCTACTCCCGCTTTCGCGGAACAAACATGGGACTGTGCCTGCATAGGCAAGAAAGCTTGCGGCGCCGAGATATTAATCACACTCGCACCAGGCCTATTGAGCAATGGAAAGCCTGCCTTCATCACATGAAACGTTCCCAAAAGATCAATTTCTACCACAGAACGAAAAGCGTTGGCTGACATACCATTGACCGTGGCAGGAAAATTACCCGCTGCACCTGAAACAAGTACATCAATTGGGCCAAAGCGCTCGTGTACCTTATTCAGACCCTTTTCAATGGCAACAAGATCACGAACATCAGCTGCAAAGCCCATTGCACTCGCCCCCAGCGATGTTAAAGAATTGATCGTATCCTGGACCTTATCGTCACTGCGGCTCGCAACGGCAACTTTAGCCCCGTGCTGAGCAAACAGCTCAGCTATACCACGATTAATACCACTCGTACCGCCAATGACCACAACGGCCTTATCATTAAAGTCAATTGTTAGACTCATCATCCACCTATTTATTTAACATGCATGAGCTGCTTTTTTTTATAATAATAGAAACTATTTTTTTCGATATGTTGACTAATCGCTACGCTGAGATTAAAAGCCAGCCACTTTAACTTCATCTTTACCCAAAATCAGCGTTACTTCGTGCGTCGGCATGATAGTCGCACTTTCTGTTTTTTCGTCATAAATAATGAGCGCCTCTCCATTGGCCAACTGTCGTTTAACTTCAGCAGTTTTCTCTGCTAGTGAGGCTTCAACCTCACCGTAATCAGTACCTTCTCTGGAGACAAAACTCTCGATTAATCCCTGTAGTGATGCCGGTGATAATAGTTGGTGATCAATAATCATAATGCTGCTTCCATAAAACTTGTATATAAAAAATATACCACGCAAACCCGAACCTTGAGGCACAGTCAGTATACTGTTTTTATTTACAGTATACCAGTCAAGATGTCAGTTTATGCGATAGGGCACTGTGAGATTATACATCTTACTGCAACCTTATTTTGCAAGGTTTGAAGGAGAGTCTATGACAGAAACTATTATTTTCAATGGTGATGTTTTGGTGGTACACAGATTTTTAACCCAGGGCCAATGATCCTGATTAAAAAAATACTTACTTCTCTCATCAGGTACCAGTACGCATAGCTTTTTTAGTCATGTCGTACTTGCGCATTTTTTCCACCAAGGTAGTACGCCGTATGTTTAATCGTTCAGCTGCTCTGGCAACGACGCCATTGGTTTCTTCTAATGCTTGTTTGATTAAAATTGATTCGAGATTGTTGAGATATTCTTTCAGGTCTAATCCATTTACAGGCAATACCCCCTGCGGATCATGTAAGTTTCTTATAGATGACATCTCATTTTCATGCTGTGTTAGCTTATCTTGCGATTCATCATAATCATCCGTGTGACAGAAGCGCTGAGGTAAATCCTTAATACCAATGACTGCATAGGGGTGTGTAATCACAAGGCGCTCTACAAGGTTTGCAAGCTCACGCACATTACCAGGCCATTCATATCTGCATAGTGCCATGATACTTGCGGAATTAAATCTGAGCGAGCCTCTCTTCTCGTTTTCTATTCGTGCAATCAGTTCATTTAACAATAAAGGGATATCATCTGTTCGATCTCTAAGAGGTGGCATTTCTATCGGAAATACATTGAGTCGGTAGTACAGGTCTTCTCTAAACTTATCATCTCTAATAGCCACTTCAAGATCTCTGTGTGTTGCTGCGATAATACGGATATCGGTTTTATATGTTTTAGTGCCACCCACTCGTTCATAAGTTCTCTCTTGAAGAACACGTAAGATTTTTACTTGCATATGAAGCGGCATGTCGCCAATTTCATCGAGGAATAATGTACCCCCCTCAGCCATTTCAAACCTGCCTGCACGACTGCTGATCGCACCTGTAAAAGCACCTTTTTCATGCCCAAACAGTTCAGATTCTAACAACTCAGCAGGAATGGCTCCGCAATTGATTGGCACGAAAGGCTTATGACGTCTATGAGAGTGATAATGCAGGTTACGAGCAATGACCTCCTTTCCCGTACCTGACTCCCCTGTAATAAGCACATTCACATCCTTATCAGCTACCTGTGACATTAACTCCCGAACTTCATTCATAGCCCTGCTATTTCCAACCAAACTTCTGAACAGTTTTGGTTCTCTCTTTTTATCTGTATTGCGTTTAACGGAGTACTGTTCTCTGTAAACCTGAGCTCTATGTAGGGTATCGAGAAGCTTTGTATAACTGGGTGGCATTGATAATCGTGCAATAATTGCCTGCTGGCTGGCTTCTGAAAGGCTATCTACGACACTTTCTTCTTGATCTATGAGGATGATTGCAACAGACTCATCCCACTTCAGCACTGCATTAACTGCTTGCTCTATTGTTATATGGGCAAGCCTTCCCAGAAATACACACAGTACAGTATTTTTGACCTCGCCCAGTTTGTCACCATCAGTTAATAGCTGACTGGTCATTGAAAGGGTGTTCTCCCCTAAAAAATTCAAAATAACTTTCGCATCATGTGATCTCTGCTGATCATCATCTACCAGTAAAATACTCTCTGCTCTCCAAGCCGTTTTTTTCACGTTTAATTCCCTGTGTAAAACTATTGTTTTATATTTTACAATCCACAATCCATTTTATGCTTCGCTAAGCGCTCAGCCAAAATGGAAATAAGACACAACACATGTCATTTCTAGGCATGAAAATAGTCATAAATATGACACATACTTAATCAGTAAAGGCTACATTCCGTGATTTGGTCAAATAAATGTAGAAAGCTAGGTCTCTGTTCTTGATCTAATATCATATAAAAACTAAAATGGAAGCACGAATATATTCTGGCTAGATAAATCAAAGATAGGTTCTAAAAACCCAAACATGAAAAGCATTCAAGAAGCATTGGCTAAAGTACAAGTCTATTTGTCAGATAAAACGCTCACTAACACCCTTTCTTCAAAAATAGTGACAGATAAAGCAGTAATAGCTAAGCGTAAGGTGGATCATGTTAAGCAAAGCGAACAGTACCTTAACCTCACTCGCTCATCTAAATTCAATCACCCCCAATAAATACATAGCGCCATCCAACATAGGAGCACCTAGGGCTTATCGTAAGAGAGATACTTCCCCTCTCCAGGTAATATCTCTGCCCATAAATCGACTGGAAAAGAGGCTCTAAATACACCACATACAGACATTGTAAACATGGTTAGGTTGGGGACTAAAGCACTGGCCAATGAAGAGATATAGGGGTTATGACCAAACATAAAAAGCTGGTTTGACCCTTCTTCCAACTTTTGGAACAGCTGAAAGAAATAGTTTACATCTCGCGCAAAATATATTTCACTTTCGACTTGCACTTGCCCGACTGGAAAATCGAGTATCGAGCACATAGTATGACAGGTTTTTATAGCTCTCTCCGCCGGGCTAGACAATACCATTTCGGGCCTGATAGCCTGCTGTAGCAGACGCTCCCCCATGGTATAAGCCATTTGCTCTCCCCTTTTAGACAATACACGAGATATATCCTTCTGACCCGGTTGGCAAGGCTCTGCCTCGGCATGACGAATAAGGGTAATTTCTTTCATTGGATGTCCTTCAATGCTTAGTGTTTAACGTCTTTACTTGCGTCTTTCTCTGATTAATGCTTCTTGGGTAACAACCGCAACCAGGCCACTCTTTTGACTGAATATTTTACCTTGTATGACTGCTCGGCTATCCCCAGCAGACGGGCAAACGGTTTCATATAAAAACCAATCATCAACTGCAAAATCCCCATAAAACCAAATGCTATGGTCCAAGCTTACAACATAAATATTTCCTTGATACCAGGTTTCACCATGCGGTAAAAGCGCTGTACCGATGATACCAAAGTCTGAGGCATAGGCTAATAGAGCCCGTTTCTCAATATCGGCAACCGTATCAAGTGTATCCACGCCTAGGAAGCGGAACCAGAA
>JAYPYM010000009.1:31520-37166 GCA_038135915.1 Gammaproteobacteria bacterium | reverse complement strand
CCATGATGTATCCGAAGTCGGAACTGGTGTTAGGCGAGATTGCTAGTTGACCAGCTGGTGTGATAACTGGTCTGGTTGTGCATGCCGTGATGAGCAGTAGCGTGATTAGGAAGAGCAGTTTTTGGGTGTAAATGTAGAGATGTTTCATAGTGCTCAAAAGCTATTTTTGAAAAGATTGGTAAAAATCACTGTCTTCCCAGTTATCCTCAAGGGACTCCAGCAAGTTTTCTGAAAAGTCTTTTGTATGATTCAAGGTTTTTAACTCACTCAGAACCTCTTTTCTCCTTTGGGCGATAATGCGGAATTCTTGCCATTTCGTCGCATGAGCTATGAAAAAAATGAGGTCAGGGTCCACAAAGGAAGAAGGTCTGACTTTAAACTTTGTCATATCCTGTTCATCGGACAGTAAATTCTTTTCCGCTAGAGTTAAAAACCATATTTTTAACTCTTTATCATTAATGAGGACGTCCAAGACTCTGGAGAATATATGCTCTGCATGGTTAACCCCGTATTGTTTTACGAAGAGTAAGTCAAATGCATGATCTAAAAGGGTGTTTAAGTAATCAATTCCGAGTTTTGTTTCCATGGTTCTCTAGTTAGCTTGATCTTGAAAATTTATGGAGTGGTAGAGTATGTTTTAAACTTTCAAATTTGGATCTAGCATCTGCAAGTGTCATGTGGTTTGGTCCACTATATGTTTCAGGTTTATTGGTCCCATTGTCTTCCCATCTGCACAATCTGCATACATCAAAGTTGTTCCTGGTAACTAAAGTTCTATATCCACAACAAGGGCACTCTTCAAGAATCTCAACTGTTCCAATTACTTTAGGTGTCTTAAAACCATATTCTTTAAGAGTTTCCTCTAAATACTCATTCGTGACTCCAGTGAAATTATGAGCTAATGATATCGTAATTAACGGATTATAGCATTCATTTTCAAGGCTCTGTAATGGCTCATCAGATGTTATGATCTCATCCCTTAATTGCTCTGGCAACCTATGAAATGCCGGTTCGTTTGTGTCAATTGACCATGAATCGTAGATATATAATTCCCTTTCAGTAGCGCTGAGTTTCTCTAAAATATGGTTGACACATTCCTCAATAGCTTCGTTCCTTTTGATTGTCTTCACAATTATAAACTCTCTGCTAAGTTGATTGCCGCTTCAAATGGATCACTATCCCTACCATAATCTATGTAAAAAGTTCTAATTGTTACTAGTGTAGCTTATGTCATGCAGACCTTTTTGCTCAAAGAAATTAATTAGTTTGAGAATAATTTAATCTGATGCTCTTTTAACGCCTTTGTAACTATTGTCTCACCTTTGTCATTACAAAATTCAACTTCGTATGCTGTGTTTGGCTTACTAAAAATTTCAACTATCACGCCGATAGCGCCTTGTTTGAGATTGTCTTCAGGAAGATCAACGTCTAATTTAACAGTATCGTTTATGTCCATGGCTTTTTTACTTTACAAATAAAGTGGTTAGTCTAGGGGTATTCGAGTCACCTTCATAAATCCATCCGGTTCTAACAACGCCACTCCCTTTTGGACCAGTAACCGGAATGTCAACTGTAAAACGAGCGCCGTAGTTATCAACTTTACCTGGAGTGGGAGTGGTATTTTTGATGCCTTCTTTTATTTGGTTCACAAGAGATTCAGCATTCGTCTGATTAAAACCAAGAGCAGAGTCAAAAACTATAGCTTTATTTTTACCGACAGGGTGATCAAGATTTAATGCATAGCCGGATATTTTATTTGGATCTATTGAGGCGCTATTCGCGCCTATTAATCGCCATGCACCGCTATCAAGTACTTCAGCATAGTCAGTGACATCTGCGCCAACACTGCGTGGTCCTTGAAATCGTAACCAATCAACGTGATAAGGATCTGCGTCCATTTCAGGCGTGGCGAAATAAATTTTATCAAAATTATCGGTTCCATCACCGGGATTATAGTCTTTACGTTTGAAGTAGAGTGCCTTTATCTCATCAAGTTCTTTAACTGCAACGTTCCCAGTTTGTTCAAGTAGCTTCACAAGTCGTGCGAGTTTATCCCACTTTGTAGCTTGCTCGAATAGTTCTTTTCCTGCGTAAGCTGCTGCCGCCACAGTCAAACCAGTACCGACTGCAATTTCAGCTTCCTCCGCTAGTTCCCAAGCTAAAGCTTCGGCTGCGGCACCGGCAACATCAGGGTCATTTGAAGATAAGTCATCTGCATAACGATCATACTTATCCTTGAAATTCAGTGTAACCTCATAAACACCCCAAGCTGTTAGTAATGCGGCGGTACCCTTAACCAATGGTGGAATAAACCAAAGGGCATTATTCTCAGCAGCATTTTCACCAGTGAAAGCCGCAGTATCGACATCACCATCAGCAAGTAATGCGACAAAAGCGGCAGAGAGTTTAGCAACATCTACTCCGTTCTGTGACATAGTTTGAATATTTGCTTGCGAAATCCTGAAGTTTTCCAGGTCGTATGTGATATCTGCAATCGCAAAGAATTGGTCATCTGATAACGAATCTAGGAGGCTGTAGTCACCGGTATTAAAGAAATTGATAACAGCTGCTTTTTGCTCTGGAGTCATATCAGCTGTAATAAGTTTTGCAGTTTCCTCAAAACCATCGATGTCATTTTTCAATTCTTGAAGTGCTGCAACTTTCTCATCATAACCAATAGATTGTTTGTAAATATCACCAACAAACTCACCAACCAGTGCACCACCAGCTCCAGACTTACAATAATCTTCTCGTTCAGCTTGGTTACTGTCTGAAGCACCACGGACTACACCTATTACACAACCTGCTGCAGCATGCGATATGTATTGGAATGCTTTATCGAATGGATTTTGTTCTGACGCTTTGAAGGTTTCACCGATCTTGTTCGCCATATTCTGACCAATTCTGTCAGCAGCGTAATCAAAGAGAGATGCTCTAAAGCTATCATCAAAATCAGCGCCAAGAATTAAGCTGTTTGTACCTGCTTTGACGGTAGCGTGGAGCAGAGCTTGCTGGACCTGTTGAGAAAGTCTGAGGTTTTGTTCAATTTCACGGACTTTTTCTAGGGGTACCTTTTGACCAGCGATATACTCAAAAAATTCAGCATCAACAGCTTGGATAGCACCGGCGGTGACCATGGAAACTGCAAGATTCTTCAAGGTATCATCAGATGCGAAGTCCTCCATTGCACCAACGATATCACCATTAACGAGACCATTACCTGCTGCAAGAGCTGCTTGACTGAAGAAACTTGTGAATCCAGCAGTTACTGCAGCGTGCATGACTGCATTTTCTGTTGCAGCACCAACGATGGTGGTTGCGAAGTCAGCTGCAGAACCTTGCGTCATGATCGCAACTGCTATTGCAATCACAGCAGCAAAAGCAGGTGAGAGTGATGTATTGGACTCATTCCACGTATCGTATTGAAGTTCAATCAATGACCAATCAACATTAGGCGTGACACTGTCCCCACGAACAGTTGCCATCCATTCCATACCAGGCATTTTTGCTAGTTCAGCGATTTGTTCATCAAGCGTTAGATCAGGATTACCAGTATATTCAACGTGGATAGCAGAGGCAGCTTCAACAGCAAATCCGCCAACAATTGTATTAGGCACACCAGTCTCAATATTCCGACCAGTATTTTTGGTTTTGGTGGTGAAGAGACCTTCTTTAACAGAGGAGTATGCGTAGTGGTCAGTTTCTACGGTGGTGAGTAGGTTAACTGTTCCATTTTGAGCATTGACGGTGGTGCCTTCAGTGCTAGTGATGTCCACTGCCCGAAGTGTGATATCACCTAAGTCTGTATGTAATTTAACCCCTTTACCGGCATCAAGTATCGAACGTATGGCAACAGTTTGATAGACAGACTCAGTCACTTCTCGTTTTCCGAATTTACCACTTGCTTGTGACTGCGTAACACCAGTCTCATCAAGAATGGTGATTCCAAGTGCTGAAAGAAGTTTGATGTGCCCTTGATCACTATGGATGTTCGCACCTTCAATGAGGATTCGACCACCAGCGATGAGCTCAATGGTGTCTTTTGCACTGAGTGTTGATGCTAAATGTGTAACCGCTGAAGTGGTCTTTGTGCCTGAACCATATCTTTCACTTTCAACTTTAACGATTTCACCACTGTCTAATCGGATATCGCCATTAGCTGTAAGTGTGATGTTGCCGTTTGGTGCTTCAGCTTGACTGCCCTCAAATACGATATCACTATAGCTTCTGACAATAACGTCACCAGTATCTGAACCTAAGCCTGCTATTTGTCCATAAACAGTTGATGTGCCGACTTCTGTATCGAATTGGTAGAGTAGGGTTTGGTTTTCAAAGCTATGGGCACCAATTCTTAGATCATCGTATGATGTGATGGATCCACCAAGGTTCTTGAATGCTTTACCTGCAGTGATAGCAAGATCTGCTTCTCCACGTATGGTTCCACCATTGTTAATGAGATCGTTGGTGACATCGATGTAAGTTTGTTGACCAAGACGAATAACCGCATTTTCGATAATGAGGTTTGAAAGAGTGATGTAACCTGCAGACTCGAATAAGTTGGTGGTGACATTCAAAGTGTCGTAGTAATGCTTGGGTAGATAGAGTACTGGTACCAGCACACTTGTCATACCTCTGATTGTTCTGTATTCAGGCCACACTATTGGTTGACTGAGACCACTATCTACCGGATTAATACCAAGGTTTTGACCAAAGGTTCTGCCTGATAGCTCTGAACTCAACAGGTTAAAAGCATTTTGATACAGCCCTTGAAGTTGTGACGCTTCTGAGGCGTATTGAATGGGAAGAGGGTTTTCAACCTTGTCGAGAAGACTTCGACCAATGAGAATTTGAAGCTGTGTTCGAATCAATCTGGCTTGCACCACTTCATCGCCAATTTTCTTACCAAGCGTGCTGGTAATAGCAGCTGGTGCTGAAGTTTGAAGCAGCTCGTAGAATGTTGTGATGCTCGTAGCATTGGGTGCTTTAGAACGTAGTGCTTCATTAGGTTTATAGGGTTCAAACGTGTCAGGTACAATCCCCGGCTCGTTGTCTAGGTAAGCTTCGACCGTTGAGCTTGGAATACTTGCATACGCAGGCACCATCCCTTGAAATATTAGCGCGAAGCATAGCAGCCAAGCGAAAATTTTCTCTGAGAAGGATTTAGTGTTGTTTATTTGAACTGCTTTCATTTTTATCCTCCTCTTATTGGTTCCACCAGTGTTTTTCGTTACCCCATATTGAGATTTGGGGTGCAGCGTGTTCCTTTAATTTATAGCGTATTTTCAGCGTGGATCCCGACTTGGTTGACTTTGTCACGCTGTAGATCTGTTATATCTTTTCCTTATACAAACAAGTAATAATGGTTAATATTTTTCTAGCGCAGCCGCTTATTCAAGTCTTTCAGAAATGTTTTCATCCTTAGAAGTGTCAGTGGTGATTTCAATCGCTTGATCCAGTATAATGCGTTAGAGCAAGGTGAGTCCTTTCGTGATCCAACCTCAAAGATTAAGGCTTTATTTTTTTGATTGACTTTTATTTTGTTGATCTTGCCTGAGTATTCACCGGCATAGCTTACTATTGAGAGCATAAAAATTATTGATGCAGATAATAGCCTTTTCATCACGTAATCCTGATTTCAGTGACGAT
>JAYPYM010000009.1:28060-31510 GCA_038135915.1 Gammaproteobacteria bacterium | reverse complement strand
TTTAGTCTTTAATGTTAATTTCTACGATGTTGCAAAACGTAGTTCAATCGCCATAGTAGTTTTTGGGTTCAACAATCAATCTGACATTCTTTTTTCCTGCATAAGCGGTGTTCATGGTTGCTATTTTAGGTATTGCCCCAGAGTCGTTCTCATCAATGTATGCCCAGTCGTTAGTGGCGCAAGGTAAAGTATTACCCATGCCAAAAACTCGAAAGTGCAAGTTGTTTCCATGTGATATGAACAACTCAGTGATTTTGAACCAGCCTGTGTCATGAATGTTTGCAGATGCAACGCTTGAAAATAAGATAAAGAATAGGGTGATTGATTTAAAAAAGGCGAGAAACTTCATTTATCCACCTCGGACTACAAGATTGAAACTAAGAATAGAGCGAAGTCGAGATTCTACCAATAAAAAATAGAGCTCTCAAATGATGTTGTGATTATATATAGCTATAATACTGTCTCGCGCTCAGCGTCACAACCATCAATCATTGCAGCGAATCATATCCGGTACGATTACATGCTCAGATCGGAACCGATAGCGGTGGGACTGTCGCTCGACACTACAGCAACCTGAATATCTAAAAGCAAAAAGGAACCTGCAGCTTCTTAGAACCAGGGAATTAGGCAAATCCCCGGAAAACTGCGGTGTTACAAGTGCAGATATTTTTGAAGATGGTGGGCCCACCAGGACTCGAACCTGGGACCTGCCGATTATGAGTCGGACGCTCTAACCAACTGAGCTATGGGCCCTGAAACTTTCGCTTGATTAGCGATTCGTGGAGTATACGGAACTCTTGATAGAACTTCAATTTTATCCCGCTAGATTTTTATTTTCCCCTAAATATGCAAAGAACGATGAACTACTCCTCTGGATCTAGGAAGCTTCGAAGGTGTTCTGAGCGGGTAGGGTGTCTGAGTTTTCTCAGTGCTTTTGCCTCAATCTGACGAATACGTTCTCGGGTTACGTCAAACTGTTTGCCAACCTCTTCCAGTGTGTGATCTGTGTTCATGTCAATACCAAAGCGCATACTCAATACTTTGGCTTCACGTACGGTGAGGCCAGATAAGACTTGGCGAGTGGCCTCTCGTAGTCCTTCGGTAGTTGCTGAATCCATAGGCGAGTCAATGTTGGTGTCCTCAATAAAGTCGCCTAAGTGAGAGTCTTCATCGTCACCAATAGGGGTTTCCATTGAAATCGGCTCTTTGGCAATTTTGAGCACTTTTCTGACTTTGTCTTCTGGCATTTCAAGTCGCTCGCCAAGTTCTTCCGGCGTAGGTTCACGACCGATCTCCTGTAGCATCTGACGAGAAATTCGATTCAGTTTATTAATCGTTTCGATCATGTGAACCGGAATACGGATGGTTCTAGCCTGATCAGCTATTGATCTTGTGATTGCTTGGCGAATCCACCAGGTGGCATAGGTGGAAAATTTGTAGCCTCTACGGTATTCAAATTTGTCTACCGCTTTCATCAGGCCAATATTACCTTCTTGGATGAGGTCCAGAAACTGCAGGCCTCTATTGGTATACTTTTTAGCGATCGATATCACTAGTCGTAGGTTGGCCTCAACCATTTCTTTTTTGGCTCGTCTTGCTTTGGCTTCACCTATTGATATGCGACGGTAAATGTCTTTAATTTCACTGATGTTGATACCAAACTTATCATGAATGGCTCTAAATTGGGTTTGAGCTCGCAATACGTCCTGTTTTACACCTTCTAAGGCTGGTGCTAGTTCAGGGTGCAGGCTGATTTGTTCATCCATCCACTCTAAATTGCTTTCATTACCAGGGAACCTTTTTATAAATTCTTTACGCGGATATTTTGCTTTTCGGATACAAGACTTGAGTATGCTTCTTTCTAGCCGCTTTATTTTATCTAACAGGCTTCTTACATTTTGCAGCAGTCGATCGAAGAGGGGGGTTGCTAACTTGAATTTTTGGAAGCACTCAGCAAGCTCTATCTGCAAATTATTGACTGCTTTCGGGTCGATGGTGCCTTTGTCAGTTTCCGCAAGCAGTTTATTTTGGACTTGAATCATTTCCTCGAATCTGGCTTGTACTTCTAGAGGGTCTAAGCCGCTGTCATTCTCAGTTTCTGGGTCATCTTCATCACTTTCGTCGTCTGAATCTTCAGTTGGTTCTTCTTGCAAATCTTCAGAGGCTTCTAGATTGGGGTTTTTTGAAACATCAGGTATCGTGTCATCATCATAGTCTAGAAAGCCGTTAAGAATATCTGATATACGGCGCTCTTCAGTAGCTACTAACGACCACTCTTCTAATAAGGTTGGAATGGTATTGGGCCAATATGCCAGTGCATTCATGACCTGCCTGAGGCCTTCTTCAATACGCTTGGCGATTGCAATTTCGCCTTCCCTTGTTAAGAGCTCTACCGTCCCCATTTCTCGCATGTACATGCGGACAGGGTCTGTTGTTCGGCCTGGTTCGGTTTCCACAGATGCTAGGGCAGCAGCGGCTTCTTCTACAACATCCTCATCTGTATCGCTGGATTCGTCATTTAGAAGTAGGGAGTCATCTTCTGGCGCGATTTCATGGACCATGATACCCATATCATTGATCATGCCGATAATGTCTTCAATTTGCTCAGGATCATTGATATCTTCAGGTAGGTGATCGTTTACTTCAGCGTATGTAAGGAAACCTTGCTCCTTGCCTCGGCTGATCAACTTTTTTATTTGAGAAGATTGGTCTGTTTTGTTGCTCATGCTATGTCCATTGGGCAATTGAAATAAAAAGACGCTGGATTATACAGCTACATTAGATAAGTTACCATAGATGTTGTGTTAGCATTCTGCCCTAAGTCTCATATAAGTTCCAGTTTCTTATGACGTTGGTATTATAGACGATTAGATGCTTGTAAAAGTTTCATGCAGTTAGCTCATTGAAAAGTAATCGGTTTTTTTAGGGTTAAATTTTTACGTTTTACCAACAGTCAGTTGTTTTTGCTTATAATCTTGCCACATTAGGCTAGACTATGATTCGCTTTTTGTTAAATTAGGCGAGTGTTTATTTTTCAATAAATCTTGTATCAACGACATATCGATTGAATCAGCAGCCAATGCCCTTTCTATTTCATTATCGATCAGGATGATTTCTAATTGCCTTAGCGCATCATGAAATTCTAGCTCGGTATGCTGCCTTTCAAGTAAAAACTCTTTTGCAGCTAACTCTGTCAGTGTTTCCCCTTTGCTTGTGTTATGCCATAAGCCCATTAAGTAAGCGATGCTCATACTGGGCTTGTTTTGAAAAAGGTCGTATATTTCCCAGAACACATCTATTTTTGATAGTTTCAATGTTCTCAATTTTGCGTCTAATTGTGTTTGGGCGAGCTTAGGTTCGTTTAGTACTAATCTGATCAAACTTTCAACTATCGATGGTTTTAGATTGCTGGAGAAATTAACTTTCGCATGATCCTTATACGTATTTGAG
>JAYPYM010000009.1:16177-28050 GCA_038135915.1 Gammaproteobacteria bacterium | reverse complement strand
TGACATCGACTTTGCTTTTTTTGCTTTAAATTGGTGGGGCTGTCTGCATCTTGGTGCTTTTCTCTAGCGTTGTACTTTGTTTTTGGTGATTCCGATAGGGCTTCTAGTTGACTGGTTTGTAATCGAGTCAAAGTAGCAAGCTGCTCAAGCATTAGCATCTTGTAAATAGGTGACTGTATTGCCTGAATGTGTTCAATTGCGCGCTTGGCCAGCTTTGCTCTGTCTTCGAGTTTGTTTAGGTCTAAAGCATGGCATAGTTCGCTAAAAAAGAAGTCTTGTAATGAAGAAGCTTGGTTCATTAGGCTTAGGAAGGCTGCTTTACCGGAGCGGTTTACGTATGAGTCTGGATCTTCTCCTTCCGGTAGCCATAAGAACTTGCATTCTTTGGTCTCATTAATAAAGCCGAGTGTGTTGCACAGCGCTCTGAACGCAGCCTTTTTACCTGCCTGATCGCCATCAAAACAAAATATAATAGTGTTTGTGTAGTTAAACAGTTGTCGAATGTGGAAGGCAGAGGTGCTTGTACCGAGCGTTGCTACAGCGTTTGAAATACCCACTTGGTGAAGCCGGATAGTGTCAAAATAACCTTCGGTGACTAATATGGGATCATCTTTCTTGCAGTTGTTGCTAGCTTGATGAAAGCCGTAAAGCTCCTTTTGCTTTTCAAACAGAGGGCTTTCTGGAGAGTTGAGGTATTTTGGCTTGTCTTTACCGATTGATCTGCCGCCAAACCCGATCAGATCGCCTTTTCGATTGTGGATCGGAAAAATAATACGATCCCTGAAACGGTCGTAAACCCTCTGGTTGCTTTGAGCTAGGATGCCTCCTTCCAGTGCATCTGCTATTTTGATGTGATTACCGTTGAGGTGTTTATATAGCCTGTCCCAGCCAGCTGGTGCATAGCCAATACCAAAATTTGATATTGATGCTTCCGTGATATTTCTATTCTTCAGGTATTTTTTGGCTGGATGCTGTTCAGACAGGTTCTGCAGGTTTTCAAAGAAAAAGGATTGGGCTGAAAGCAGTGCATTGGTGATCGGTTGGCTTGCTTTCGCTTTTTCTTTTTGATGCTGTTTGCTGCCTAGTTCGCTTTGGTTTTGGGTAGATGAATCTTCCGGTATTCTAATGCCGGACAGGTCGGCAAGTGATTGGCATGCATCTGTAAAGGATTGCCCCTTGTACTCTAATAAAAAACTGAGGGCGTTGCCGTGTTTACCGCAGCCAAAACAATAATAAAACTGCTTCTTAGGGCTTACTGTGAAAGATGGAGTTTTTTCATCGTGAAAAGGGCAGCAACATGAATAGTTTTGCCCGGATTTTTTTAATGGAATATGTGATTGGATCAATTGAACAATATCGGTTCTGGCGATGATATCTTCTATGACATCTTGAGGGATGCGAGCCATACCTGATTGAGTCCAATAGCGTTATACGCTGTTCCAGTTTAAGTCAGTTTTTTCTTTACCAATGCGCTTGCTTGGCCAATATCTGCGCGACCCTGTAGTTTCGGCTTTAGGATGGCCATGACTTTTCCCATATCTTTAATGCTAGAGGCTGAAGTCTCCTGAATGGATGCCTCAATCATAGCTGAAACTTCTTCCGTTGACAGTGCTTGGGGCAGAAACGCTTGTAGCACTTTAATCTCGGATAGCTCTTTATCGGCGAGCTCTGTGCGATTTGCTTCTTTGAACTGAGCAGCGGACTCTTTTCTTTGTTTTATCATTTTGTCCAAAATTGCCAGTACTCGATCCTCAGGCACCTCAATGCGTTCGTCGACTTCCACTTGCTTGATGGCCGAGAGTGCCATACGAATAGTGCTCAGGCGCTCCTTTTCCTTATTTTTCAAGGCGTCTTTTGCAGCTTGGGATAATGATGCTTTAGTAGTTGACATGTATGTACCTCAGGCGTCGTCAGGGAACCCGTGCACTGCTGGTTTCCAAATTGATTTGAACTCTTCGGAAAGTTGGAAAAATATTTAAGGCTACAAGCAGCTTTGCCGATGCTTTGTATGGTGCGTTTTTAGCACCGGTTTTTTAAGCTGCTTGATGATTATTAAGCGCTGATAGGGGTATCAATAAAAGCGCTTTTTTCTAAGTTGTTCTCTAGATACTTTCTTTGCATGCCGTTTAACTGCTGCAGCCATTTTACGCTTTCGCACTTGTGTAGGCTTTTCGTAGTGCTCTCTTTTCCTCACTTCTGCCAATACACCTGCTTTCTCACAAGAACGCTTGAAACGTCTTAGCGCAATATCAAAAGGCTCGTTTTCTTTGATCTTAACGTGGGGCATGCATACTTTCCTCTCTTTGCTGTATTCAAAATAATTGCTGAATTCAATTTAAATGTTAAAGACAAAATCTGTTTAAAAAACAATCAATGCTAAGTGTAACGCTTAACGCTAGCATAGATGAGGTTAATTTCCAGTAAATTATCTAGAGATGCGCGATTTTATCGCTATCGTTTGGTTTTTGCAAAGCATAGAGTAGGTATATTCTGTTGTTTTGACAAAAAATGTGGGTAAATACGACTCTGTAAGGTAAAGTTGTCTAAGAATTGATCTTTAGCCTGTTTAGCCCAAATGACTTGATATGTTAGAGGGTTGAGTACTTTGAACAACTGATGGTTCTAAAAGGGGGTGAAACAAAGAAGCTCGATGTAATGGTTCATCTTGTTAGAAATGTTTTAATCTGGCTCTTTGTTTGGGGCGTTCTGCTCGTTTTCTTTGTTGGAATTTAAAGGTTTTCTGCCAAAAATACTCTGAATACCTGTGCCTACAATTTCTCGACCTGTTTTCGCAATGGTTTGGTGTGTTCTTTTCAACACCTCAGTAGAAGGAATGGAGGATACGCCTTGGGTGATTCCTTGAGAGACGCCTCGCTTAACACGATCTTGTATTTCACGACCAACGCTTTCAAGCTCCTGTTTGATACGCTTTTCGATATGTTGGTTGGCTTTTTTAATCATCTTGGGTTTAACTTTTTGGAAGATGAGTGCTGCAACTAGGGCGACTAGTAGGGTGGAAAACAGGGTACCAAAAAATGCGCTAAGAAAGATTTGCCAATCTAGATCAAACATATGCTCTTACCTTCCGTAAAAAACTGACTAGAGTATGATAACAGGCTATCACTGCCACTAACAGTATCAGTCTCTCCAATTGTTAGCTTAAATTGATCCTCAATCTACGCAAAATACTGTCCAATTGTGTTGCTATTTTTAGTCGTTACAGCATTTTGGTTGATATATGCTGTATTTCGGGATTAAATATCTTCAGGTTCAATTGATTGAAATTCAAGGATCAGCTGTGAGTGATGATGAAGATTACACTAAAGTAGCCAGTGTAAAAGAGCAAGAGATGATTAATCAGGGGTTAGAGGATTACCAATCACGTTATTCCGATGAGGGCTTCTGGGAAAAGGTACTTCGTTATGCGAAAGTTGCTGGAAAGGAGGTGATTGAAAAAGCTTTAGTGCTCTTTTATGTGTCAAAGTCGAGCAAAACGCCGTTATGGGCTAAGACAATGATTGCTGGCGCACTAGGCTATTTTATAACGACGCTGGATGCGGTCCCAGACTTAGTGCCAATGGTGGGCTTTGCAGATGATATTGGAATCCTAACCGCTGTTGCTGCGTTAATTGCTAAAAAAGTATCACCGGATGTACAAGATAAGGTCGATTCGAAGCTAGAAGAATGGTTTGATAACGAGTCACCTGATCTTGGGGAAGAAAAGCATGATGAAGATGGTAAGGCAAGCAAGGGCCGAGCCTCTGATGAGCCTAAGGAAGATTAGCTGGGCGAGACTGCTGCTAAACATTGAGTTTGGCGCTGGTGGTAAGCACAGGATATTTGATAAAGATCATTTTGTATTGCTAGTAAATACGCTTCTTTATTCTGGTGATATTCTTGGTATAAATTGGCGTTGATACGTAAGCCTGCCTGAACTGGCAGCAAACGAAGGTCGAACTCGAAAGTTTCAATGCATACCAGTGCCCATGCATATGGAGATAAGTGTTTCGGGTATCTAATGCCGCGTTCATTTAAATGTTTTACGCTTTCGATGGTGACCCATCTCGGTAATACTTGGCTAATCAGAGACTCGAGACGTCGCCAAACGCTTTCTTTTTGTTTCTCGGTATATTGATTCCAATGGGTTACTTCATGAACAAATCGTTTACAGCCTCTGCATACGGCATCTCCGTACACAGTGGAGCAGCGTCCGACACAGGGAGGGGCTTGGAAGTCTTGATTTGGGCTTAATGGCATCTTAAATTATTCTGTTCATCTGTGGTTAACTTTTGTCAGGGTAGAATAGTAGATATTTTTTTGTAAATTATCTAGTCTCCATAGTTAGAGTCATCGCGATTGCTTTTTTGCAATGTAAAACGATAGGGGTGCAATTTAGGTGTGAAGTGGCTGATTTAGTTGAATGAAAAAAGCTCATTGGACATAAGAGGAAAATTGAGAATGCAACACAATACAAAAGTATCAAAAATGTTAATCGTATCTGTATGCGCAGGTTCCCTGGCTTTGTCAGGCTGTGTGTCAGATCCATATACTGGCCAGCAAAAGCCAAGTAAAGCGGCGATAGGTGCTGTTGCAGGTGCTATCCTTGGTGCTGCAACTTCTAGTAAAAGTGATCGTAAAAAGGGTGCTTTGATTGGTGCAGCAGTAGGCGGTGGCGCAGGGTTCTACATGGACCAGCAAGAAGCCAAGCTACGTCAAAAGCTTGAAGGTACGGGTGTGTCCATTACTAGAGATGGAGACAATATTGTGCTAAACATGCCAGGCAATATCACTTTTGAGACAAATCGCTCTGACATCCAGTCGAACTTTTATCCTGTTTTAGGTTCTGTGGCGAGTGTATTTCAGGAGTTTAAAAAGACCAAAGTGAGAATTAGTGGGCATACCGATAGCCGTGGTTCGGATGCATATAATCAAGGCTTGTCTGAGAAAAGGGCATCGAGCGTAGCTGCTTACATTAATACTCAAGGTATCGCTGCAGAAAGAATTGAAGCCTATGGGTATGGAGAAAAGTATCCAGTTGCTTCTAATGAGACATCATCCGGTAGATCAGCTAATAGAAGGGTGGAAATCGAAATTGTACCCTTAGAAGGCGTTTAATCTTAGCTGAGCGTGATCTTCCCTCTTAAGCCCTAACAAGAGGGTCTATCTTGTTAGGGGCTGAATAGGGGCCGAACAAGCGCCCTTTACCTTTTTGTTTTCTTTTTATCCTTGAAGTTTTATACGAGCAGTTGGTCTATGTTTTTAGCCTGATCTTCCCATGCTTTGGGGATGTTCCCGAGCTCGCATTCGATACACTCTTCGTGAATTTGGGCAATCCGTTTTGTCTTGCTCGCAATGAGTGTGACTGTTTTTTTGTCTGAAAGAAGAAAGCTGATCTGTTGATTCGCTTTGCTTAATTGGGCGCTGAGCTCTGTGAGCATGATATTTGCCTCCTCAATTTCACGAAAGCCTGAATCCAAGGCTACATCAGAGATGTATTCCAGCCATCTTACCATGCATTCACTCAGGATCCCTGAGTGTTTGACAATGTATTTGATATTAGAAATCATGTGTCTCGGCAACATTACCCGTATATTGTCAGTCATGATAGGTATGATCTTTTCAAGATCTAAAATAAGTCGGTACCAAATGCTAATTCGCTTGATTTTCTCCAAGAGCGCTTGTGTAAATGCAGGTATATCGTTTGGAGCGACTTGGTTTATTTTAGCTATACACACTCTTCTGATGAGATTGTAAACAGCCAAATAGTGTTTGTACTTGTAGGTTTTTTTATGTAGTGAGAGTATTGGCAGTGCTTCGTTCAATGTTTGAAGATCATGGTCGAAATATTTAAAACGAATATCATATAGTTTGCAGGTTAACGCAATCATTTGCCCCAGGTCACTGAGTTCGTGTAAAGACTTTGCTGCCGGGTACCCGGTTCCGTCGCACTTTTCATGGTGTTCTAACACAGCAATGCAGGCCTGTTTTGGAATATTCTCTACTTGGTCAAGCATCTGTGCGCCGAAAAGGATATGGTGACTAAGTGTCATCCATTCGCTGGGGTCACTTAACTTCTCCTTTTTGCCTAGGCTGGGGTGTAAATGAAGTATACCGATATCTTGCAATAGGGAAGCGAAAAATAAACTCTTAGTTGCTTCAGGCGTCATTTGTAATTCTTGTGCCAGGGCAAGCCCGATCAGTGTGCAGAAGCAAGCTTTATGAAAAAGATGTGGTAGCAGGCAAGCTAATGCTGTTAGTCTTTGGATTAAGAGTGGCTCTTGGTCATATGATTTTAGAAGCAACTTCAGTGTAAATGCTAGGCCTTCTGAGTCAAATACTGCCTGTATATCGGGATAATCTGCAGCGAAATCGTAAAATCGTTGATATAGCTGATCTGCGGTCATGGCATTATCTATGGATATAGACGATTCGATTGGTTTTAAGGTTTTGATGTTCTTGAATGAAGGCGCTAATTCAGCGGTGAGTTCGGTTTCAGCAGTGACAAGTATATTGTTTTGATTGTCGAGAATGTCTTCAATAATGCGCACTTCAGTTTGTTCTTTGAGTGTCGCTAGGTGAAGTATATATGCGGAGAGCCGATCTCCCTCAGCTAATAGCAAAGTGTTCATATTGCCAGGCATCCGTTCTTTTCATTGACTTAGTATAATCATAGCTTAATTGCTTGAACCTAAATACTGCAGTTTTTGTGTAGTTGAGGCTTAAGATGGGCAAGTTTGTACCCAAATCCTTGTGATGTTAAGATCAGGACGTACGAACTTTGGATATAATAATTTATTCGTATATCAAACATATCAATAGGGAAAAGGCTAGGTTGTATTTAGGTGAGCATTACTTCTGTGAAAACTCAGTACACCAAAAAAATCATACTATTTTGTTTTCTTTTTGTTTCTAGTACAAATTGGCTATTTGCATCTCATAATAATAGTCATTCTTTGGGTAATGGCGTTTTTATAGATCGTGCTTTTTTAAAGGCTGAGGATAAAAAAGTGGTTAGATTGCCGGCGCCTAGAATGAGTTATCTAGTTGGCCATCATTTTAACCGTTACCAGCTAACTGCTTTTAGGGAAGGGAAGTGGCAGCTCATTCCTTTTCAAATTGAAGAGTTTGATTTAGAAGGCAATCTATATTTCTCTGAGTTAGCGGTGGGTTCCGACGGCAAAGTCGGTGTTTTTGATGCGAATGATCAACTGATATTTATGCTAGCTGATGCGGGTGATGCTGCAGATTCGGCGCAACTCTTAGACCAGAAAGCGGTGTTTTTAGGTCAAGCAGAAGAGCAAGCAAATGCAGAAGTAATAGAGTTAAGTATTCGAGGGCACCGAGAAGATAGATTTGTTTACCTTTGGTTAGTACCAAACGCCAAGCCAGTTGATCCCTATGTCACTTATGACCTGGAAGGCGCGCAGATTAATACGCCTTTTTACGAATTGAAGTCTAACCCTAAGAATTTAATCTAGTGGCGAGGTTTTTTTTACAATAGCTTTACTGACAAAGATAAAGTGTCTTTGGTCGATTCAATGAAAATGAATATCTCAGGGAAGATTTTGGCTAACCTGGCTAAACTGACGCTGACGGATAAAAACCTAAAAGCTAGGTTAGTGAGTCATAAAGAGGGGCCGATTAACGTTACCTTGCTTATGAAAACTGACATCCAAATTGCTAAATTCCCGGTTGGTTCAATTTGGTTTATGATGACTCACTATCCTAGCCAAATTTATGCTAAATCTAAAGCGACTGCGGTCAAGTTTGTGCCTTGGTTTTTCCGTGATATGGTTTTTAGCTTGAGTTTGGATGCAAATGATTTACGGGGCAGTGAGGTGTATACTGCGTTATTATCTCACGAGCCAGGCATCGTCGATGGAAAGGGTAGTCGGCGAGAGCTAGATATGATCAAAAAAGGTATTAACAGACAACACAACTGGATTTTGCTTAGAAGCCCAGAAAATTTTCAAATACTCACCCATCTGATTACACCTTCCGAACATCCGGATGTGGATATTGGTTTGATCTATAGAGATGACGCCAAGTACAGAATTCCATCAGAGCGATTTGTTGGGCAATTGCCGAGTATTGGCTATCGATTATCAAATATCCCGATGGATGCAGTTTATCACATGCGATTAGAGATCTACTTTTCGGATTTCAATTCTGATTATGATATTCCTACTTATGTGGAGTATGCTCGAAGACCGCTGCGGATCAAACAGAAAAAAGTGGATTTTAATTCTGTTGCAGAAGCAGAGGCTTTTTAAGTATCCTCTTGACCGGCAAAAAAACCACTCACCACTGGCATGCGTCCTAACCCACGTACAAGTTGATTGAGGGAATTTCTTACGGCTTCAAGTGCCTGGCCTAGATGTAATAACTCATTGGTTAATCGCTTAATGTCTTCGCTTTGAATAGCTTCGTGAACTAAATCTAGAGATTTTGATAGGTCTTCTAATAGAACGATGCAATGGAGTAGGTGTTCGATGCCTTGAGTAACATCCCTAGAAATCTGCTCTTCAGGTTGGTCAGGTAAGTCAGCGTATACTTGTTCTAAAACACTGATTTGATCTTCGCAATATCGAATTTGATGGTTGATTGCTAAAGGCAGTCCGGCCAATTGTGCAACCATTGCATGTACATTTTCTTGGGTGATAGTTTTTTCAGATAGTAGCTTGGGCCATAAGGCGACATTTGTTGTGATGATGTTGGCTACTTGATGATGAATGGCTTGTCGGCCCCTTTGTGAAATAGAAAGCGCAACTAGGGCGCATGTCATGACTGTACCAGCGATAATTAAACTATCATTCCAGCGGTTGTCATTGGGTGGCGTCTTTCGATCGGATTCGCATCGATCATTAAATATTTTAAGATGTTCGCCTATGAGCGATACGCACGCCTCAGAAGCGCCGGGTAATGCGCTGTATACCAGTGCTCGGGCATCCTCTGGATTGGAGATGAGTTTATCATATGCAATTTTAACGGTTGCCAGTATTTGTTCGTCCTCACAGACCGGTTTTGCACGTTTGCTTTCAGTTCTACAGAAGCCTGAATCAGATTGATCGAGCTCATTGATATGATCAAACTTGGATTGGCGGCTAGGTGCTGCTGTAAGCGGAGAAAGCCATTGATGAAAAATTTTTAATGGTGTTTGTTTTTTCGTGAATGCTTGCCCATTTGAGTCAACTTCATGGCCTGTGTTCGAGTGAGCCTTGGCTGCCCCTAGGGCAAATGGTATGGATAGTGCTTTAAAGGGGATTTTCATGTGTTCTCGAGTAGATAGTATCCTGGGTTAATGTTTCTCTATTCCTCTGTACTCAACAAGCTGATAATTTCCCTAGCAAATTTCGCTCTATCTTGGATCGCTGATTTGATTTCTTCTACTTCACGTATAGCGCCTTGTGTTTCAGTCAGTAAAGATGGGTCATCAGTACTAGGTGATTCATCGAGTATTCTATTTGCGAGCAACTCTAATTGCTGAATATGCTCAGCAATTCTATGAGCATTAGTTTCAATATGTGCCTGATCTTCATCTGAACGATTGGAATGGTTCGTTAAGCTACTTTTAACATTTGTTTTCAGAGAAGAATAAAACTCAGTTTGTTCTCTATCAATTGGCACTAGTGAGTTCAAAACTCCATTTAAATCGGCAAATGTTTCAATCTCTCGGTCAAACAATTGCGGCGCGCCTAGTTGAGGTACATCTCCTACATTTGCTGAATCTTCTGTTTGACTTCTAGCTTCAAGGTCATCGATTAATCCTGAAACGTCTGTAAACTGGTTCCTTGCAGCTTGCAATAAGTTCTTGGCACCTATAAATGTCCTTCGGTCCGCTTGCGTCCATGTATTATCTGGTTGCTGTCTCTCACCATAAGCTTTCTTAAAAGTTCTTTCAGCGGTATTAAGATGTTTTTTAGCAGCTTTTAAATGTTTTTTTGCGGTATTTAAGTCTGTGTCATTAATGCTATATAAATCGTTTAAATTAAGGTCATTAAATTTCAATGATTGTATTGCATTACCCACTTCGTTAGACACCTTGCTGCAAGATTTTAGGAGGTCATGCTTTATACCTTTACTTTTAGGTTGTGTGGTGACATATAAATAAGCACTGGCTAATAAAATAAAGCCACTTATTCTTAGTATAGGATAATGGTTGGCGTGATTATTATCCTCACTTTTTCTTGTATCCGTTTGGTCAAGATGAGTGCTTTGAGTGTCAGGTTGAAATTCGTCAAAGCATTGGTCCTGTTTCTTTTGGAAAAGAGTTGAGCCGGTTTGCGATCTTAAGGTTTGAGATAGCGAGTCCTTTGTGAAAGAGCTGTCTTTTTTATCAATGGGTTGCATGCTACTGCCAAAGGTTGTTCTTGGCAGCGCTAAGAACCCGCTACTTGCAAGTTTAAATATATTTATTCGCATATCACTATCTCTAACTTTTTTATTCTAATTTGTGGTTAATATCTAACATCATTTAGAATTATGTTGGCTCCCCGCTAAAGTGTCTTATAGCAGCGCCACCAGCGGCTACTGTAGCTGCGCCTCCAATTGCCGCTCCGGTTACGTGCTCTGTTCCTGCTGCTGCTAATCCGCCAACTACTGCACCGGCTGCTGCATCTCTTGCAACTTTTCTTGTTTCGGGATTTGCTGCTAACTCTCGTGCGCTGTTAACCACTTGACCTGCTCCGTTTGCTACTTGCCTTGCACCGTTAACCACCCGTGCCGCGCCAACCAAAACGTCTTGAGCATTATTGATTGCGTAAGGGAGTGCAACAGCATACGCAGGAGCAGCTATGGCGGTCGTCGTGAGGCTGTGCCCGTTATAAACTGATGCTAATACAGAGGCAAGGGCAGATGCGCACGCTTCCCATAGGAATTGTTGGTATGGACGAGAGAAATGAGTGTAGGAATCGAGAGCCTGTTGAGTTCGATTAAAGGCACCGATTCGGACGGTGTTGTAACCATTCACCGCACCGTTTCTGACGGTGTTGTAACCATTCACCGCACCATCTCGGGCTTGGCCAATGGCTTGTCCTGCCTGCTGGGAGTAATGAGTAACACCACCTGAGGCTCGATTTTTTAACAGGGTAATGAGTTCTTGCAATGGTTCACGTGTTTCAGGATTGAGTGCTGCGCCAGCCAAGTGACCGGCTACGCCGCCTGCAATTGCCCCTGTTGTGGTACCCGTAAGTTGATATCCGGCATAAGCACCAGGAATTGGTGCAGCAGTTGCGGCTATTTTGGGACCCTGCTCTAAGGCAAAATCTTTCACTTGCTGAGCGCCTTGTCCAACACTATCCCGTGTTTGGGTGTAGGTTTCGCTTAAGGCTTGTCCTGCTTGTTGAGCCCGATTGACGGCACCGTCACGGAGCCTGTTATAACCATCCACAGCGCCGTCACGAGCCGCGTTGTAACGATTCACAGCATCATGTCGTGCTTGGTCAATGGCTTGTCCTGCCTGTTGGGAGTAATGGTTATAACTCTCTCTTGCCTGTTGCGAGTAGTGACCATAAGCATCGGAGGCACGATCTTTTAGCAGGGTACCTAACTCTTGTAATTGTTCTCGTGTTTCAGGGTTTGATGCTGCGCCAGCCAAGTGACCGGCTACGCCGCCTGCAATTGCTCCAGTCGTGCCTGCAAGTTGATATCCAGCATAAGCGCCAGGGATTGGGGCAGCGGTGGCGGCTATCGTAGCTCCGTGTTCTAAGGCGAACGCTGCGGCAAGTTCAACAGCATTAGTTCCTGGCGGTGCTTTGATGGTGATCGCATACAAATAAGCCAAGGTGAGTAGCCCGACGCCTCCTAATTCGGCAGCGATGAATATTGCCTGCGCAAAATCCGACTGAGTCTTTTCATCCTGGTTAGTGTTATCG
>JAYPYM010000009.1:8400-16167 GCA_038135915.1 Gammaproteobacteria bacterium | reverse complement strand
GTGTTATCGTTATCTTCTGGAATTCGAGCTTCTAACTTTTGCAGGAGTCTTTTGGTGAGGTCCTCGGCGGTTAATTTTTCTAGGCCACCACTTTCTGCCAGTGTCAGGAGTTCAGCTTCGATATCGCTATTGGCATTATCTAGAAACTTCTTAACTTCAGTAGGAATAGCTGTTACCTCGAAGCCTTCTGGTGTTTCGTTAATTGAGTCTCCTGAAAGTGATCCGGTAGACGTTCCGCCAATTGGCAGGTTGGCTTTTTCTTGAGAACTAAGGTTAACTGGGCTTGGCGTTTCTTTGGTAGAGGTATCCTGTGATTCGACCCCTTTTAAGTGGCCCTGATTAGCTTCTGAGCCAGTGGCACCTTTTGCCAGTGCTGCTAAAAACGGTATGACATATTGTGCTACTTTCATGTTTACTACCTCTAATTATTTAAATTTGAGCCTTTATATTGTTAAAGCTTTATCCTTCGTTATTCGCCTTCAGAAGACGGTGTTTGCGTTTTAACTATGTCTAATCCATATTCTGTTTTAGCTTTCAGATAGAAACTAAGCATAGAGCGCTGAAGCGATTCATTAACTTCCGTTTTTGCCTTTTCCTTGTCACTTGGAAGATGATATCTTCTAAGTGCAGTGCCTAAACTATCTTTAATGCCCTTTTCTTTATTACTGTGCTTGGCAGAAAATGTTGTGTGTTCTTGCACTAGTTGTTCAAACATGTTTTCGTAATTTTTCAGTTTTAGATAGGTTTCTCTGTCAGTATGATCTGTTGTTTCACTGTTAGAGCTCAAAGTTTCTTTAAGTTGTTGGGCCGCTACTTCTGCAACGTTTTTACCATTGTCTAATAAATTTTCCCGAATACTGTCTAGCGCATTAATGTATGCATCTGCTTTGAGTGGTTTGAATTTCTCGTCTAATGAGGCATAGAGTAGGTATAACTCATATAGTTTCATACCTTCAGCTATTAATAGTACTGATTTCAAAAATGCTTTACTGGTGGAATGTAATAATGAGCCAGGTTCACCTTCGATTGTGAGTGATGGTATTAGTTTTGGTAGTGATTCTAGATCATCTAATGTTATGCTTGGTGCAACTGAAGCTGCGCCTAGGTGGGGTGGCTCTATTACTTGAGAGTATTGTTGCTCCCCAACCTGATGTTGGGGCACTGTTAGCGTAGCAACATCTGGTGTTGGGGAGGGAGGATCCTGCTCATATTCCTCTGGTGAGCCAATTTTAGGTTCTCTTCTATCTTCAGCCTCAGGCGCTCTTCCATCATCAGGTTCTGTTCTATCTATAAAAATTGGTGTTGCTTCGGGTTCAGTTATTGGGCTTTCATCACCCGTCTGTTCAGGTGCCAGGATTTCGCTTATGGGCGTTTTGAAGATTGGGTGGTCAAATACCTGAGGTGGGGGTATATGTACCGGTCTTCTTTGTTGAGTATGAGTGTCCCTAGTGTCATGACCGTCTCCGGTATCATCATGTGCTTCTCCAGCCTCACCCTCTGGTGATGGTTCATCAGCGTCAGGGTTTTCCGGCGGTTCGGCTTGTTGTGCAAAGCGGTAAGCTGAGTAGAGAAAGCAAATAGTTGAAATTGCTAAAGCCGTATAGGTTAAGCTTGCCCCACCATTATTTGAGTCAGCCCCTTCGTTTTGGTGAGCGTGTTGTTCAGCTGCTAATAGCTTGCTTTCTAACTGGTTAGCCTTTGGTTGGTCAATGGCTCTGTCATTTAATATTTTGAGAAGCTTTGCTTCAATGCCATCTCGTGCTTCTTGTAAATACGTATTCAATGTGGAATGGAAATCTGATACTTCAAATCCATCATCCGTTTCAGTAACTGACACTGTCGATGGTGAACGTGTATGACTAGGCCCATTTATTGGCAGATTGGCAGGGCTGGGTTTTAATGCAACTGGTTTTACCCCCTTGGTAGAAGGATCCAGCTTTACTTGCTCCAGTGGGCTTTTTTTGGAAGCGCCCCTAGTGCCTGTAACAGCAGATAGTGCTAATAAAAACTGACCTATTCTCATTGATACTGCCTTTAAATACTACTTAGGTTTAGTTTGGTCTATTGCATTGTGTTAGGGCATACAAATATGCCATAGAGGCAATGGCCGTAACCGTTAACATCACTCCTATACAAAGTGGGGATTCGCAATAACCACTTCCTTCCTCACTTGGTTTATTTTGCTCAAGTAGTTTTGCCTCGAGCAGCGTTTTTTGTTCTGGACTCAGTCCTTTCTCTAATTGGTTTTTTATTTGGTTTAGTTTCTTGTCTAATGCTTTGATACTCAGGGTATTTGCTGCAACGGTATCTTTTAAATCGGTGAGAGCAGTGGTCAGATAATCAATTTTTTCATTCGCTTCGCTGTTTGATGAGCTAACAGCGGCTTTAATATCTGTTACAGTTTGCTCTAATAATGTTGATATTTTTCCGTATAATTTTTCTAACTCATCAGTGCTAACAGAGGGTTTATCTGTTGATGGAGTTTGAGTTGCTCGAGTTTCATTGGTGTCATGTTTTTTATTTGCTGGGTAGTATAGGTTTGGTGTAGCCCCTTCAAACGTGTTGAACACCGATGCTTTGGTTTCGGAACAATAGTCATTCTCACTGGAACACAGGGTTAATGCAGCTTCTGCCAATAGCAGGTCTTCTGGTAGTCCAGGCAGGCCAAATTGTAGTTCAGGCTGACCAAAAAAATAGGTTTGCCCTGTGGCAGTGGCTTCCTTTAGGTGGCCTTTACCCGTGGTATCAGTCGATGTTGTAAATACAGGTGAGGGTTGCTTAACGGTTTCTTTAGACCTGGAAAAAAACGAAGGGCCTTTTTTAGCTTGACCAAAGACTGCTAAACTGGCCAAGCTAATTGTCTTTAAAAGCCCCGTATTCATGCGTTGATCTCCAGATGATGACTACCCATTCCTAGATCTATCCCATTTCTGGGATAGGATTGCCCAAAGCTTCCATCACTTCATCTGGCAGGTTATGTCCAGCAAAGATGCTTAACGCACCGATACCTGCACCGCCTGTAATGATTCCCATTGCTGTTCTAAGATCTGGTACTGTTAACAGTACCGCGGCAGCCAATATGACGCCAACTGAGGCAAAACGTCCGGCGCCTGCAGCTTGTTTCGAAGCGTTTTTGCTGGTTCTTGTAATGTCATCCAATCGCTCAAGGAAAGTTTGCATTGTCACTGCTGGTCGGCCATTTCGCGCAGGTACCACTTCTACGCTTAATAGATCGCCTCCGAGTGCTTGGATAGTATCCTGTACCTGTTGTCTCGTATTAGCGTCTCGGAAATCTGCTGCAAAGCGTCTCGCAAGGCCGCTTCCGATTGCTTGTATTGCGTTTAGGCTTTCATTAGTACGTACATTAGCGAGCACGCCATTAACCAGGGTATTCACAGTGGTTGTGAGATGTGCTTGGTTACCATCTTCCGCGAACTGAGCTAGCGCTCGGTCAACTAAGGTGTTAACCAATATATTGATTTGAGCAGTATTTTGAGCTGTATTGAGCGCACGTAGTGCTGAATTGAATGACCCATCTAAGAATGTGCGTAATTGCTGTTGGCTTGGATTTCTGCTCAGACCCTCGAGTACAGCGGTGAATAGGTTTTGAGATGTCCTAGATACTTGGCCACTGACTTCAGGTCTGGATGTTGTATCTGCTGCAGCCCTAAGAGCTGCTTCAAGAACAATACTGATTCTAGCTGCAGTGAGTGTGCTCGTTGCAGCGGCAGCAAAACTATTCGCGATATTATTAAGTCTTTGCTGATTGGCGTCACCATTTGTGGCGTTTTCTGTAGCTTGGAATATTCTCGTAAGCGCTTGGGTAACGTGGTCTACATTAACGTTGCTACCTGCTTCAATAATTGAATTAAGCAGGTTTCCAGTCAATGTATTCAGTTGACCTTGATCAACGTTTGCAGCAGCTTGTACCAAGGAATTAACAAGTCGATCTGAGATGTTATTGAAAAGTGCTTGATCTCCATTGCCAATTGCCGTTAACAATTGAGTTGTGATAACCCCGATAGCTCTTTGAAGATTCGGAGCGTTTGCTGGGTCCCCTATGGCATCTAGTGCTCCTTTAACGCCCGAGCTTACTGCAGTGCGTGAAATATCTCCTACTTGAGCCCTTCGGTCATGAATTTTCCTTATAGCAGCACCAACTCCAGTGCGAGTAACTGCAGTAAGGTGGTTTCGGTTCTGGGCTGCTCCCCGTATTGCACCGCCAGCGACGGCGCCGCCGATCTCATCCAGTCCATTCGCGTCACTAGTGCCAAAGGCATTCGCGCCTCTAGCTGCATCTCTACCAGCCAAGTTACCTTCATCGAGATTACAGCGACCCAAAACCTTCTGATCAAATATACGAATTAATTTGTACAGAATGTATAAAGTTACAACAGCCTCAGCTAAAACTAGTGGGGTATTTTGATAGATGCGTGTTGTTGCTTTGTCAAGAGAGCGATCTACAAAGGCATCAGCTTTTGTAAATGTAGTGTCAAGGAACTCTCCTGCTTTATCGAACCCTTCGGTTAGGGTGACATTGACTAAATCTCTGATCACGTCTTGTGTGCCTGGATCATTGATGAAGTTATGCAGCGTGGTTGTTGCGACATCAATGACGATTTGTTGTGTTTCATTTTTTTGAATAAACTCAAATGTGGAATTCAAAGCTGTCTCGAGCAGAGCGTCAATGTTGTCTCCTGCTGCGGTAAATGCACTGCCTACAAGTGCTTCAGTAATATTTTTAAATCGTGCAATATTTCCTGGCTTTGTTAAAGTTGTTAAGCCTTGGTCAGCCAGGGTGTCAATAACAAAATTTGTGATGTTGCCGGCAGCGAATTTGAATTCTTCGCTCTCGTCAAGGCCTTCTAGCCCGCTAGTCACTGCTTCAGTAAAGTTACCAATGACTTCTGGACTTTGAAATGCCCTAGCAACTGCAGTCGAGACCTTGCTAATTGACTCTGTGGTGCTTGCTAGCCGTTCAGGATTCTGAATGACAGTGTTTACACCGTCATAAAGTATCTCTATACCGCCATCATGCAGTGTTTGGTTAGCAGCTTGGAATAAAGCTTGTCCAATTGCTTGTCCTAATGCTGTAATAAATTGTTGATCTTTTAGTAATGCTGTAATCTCGGCACGGGTTGCATTACTGGTACCTTCGCTCACGGCGGCACCAACGACTTCTCGAACTCGTGTTTGTACCACCTTGGCTGCACCGCTTGCTTCAGTCTCATTTGTGCTAACGAGCGCAGCTAGAAAATCTGTGAGCTTTCTGGTGTTGCCGAGTGTTTTACTGACATCTTTTGGATCAATGTCGGCAGCAACATCACTCAATTTGTCTAATGCGGCGGCCGCTTTTGTGGCGTTAAAAGAGCTTCCTAATGTGAGTAGGTTTTCTACTGCTGCTAAAGACTCAGGGCTAGTGAGCGTATCTATAGCTGCATTAATTTGTGTGGCGTTTAGGTTATCACCAATAGTGATTAGTTTATTTCCTGCACTAGTAAGCGCTGGTTGGTCTAGGCCATTTGCGAAAGTGCCTACTATATTCAACGCTTCAGCGAGTTCTGTAACGTTAAGTGTTTTAACGAAAGTAGCTGCGCTGTTGGCTGCCTCAGAAAAATCTTCGGGGTTAATGCTCGCGCCTACGGCGCTGAGGTTATCAAGCGCTTGAGTAGCTGATGTTGCGTTAAAAGCTGACCCGAGCAGACTCAGATTATCCACTGTTTGAGTCAGCTGTTGTTGGTTAACAGCACTGAAAACTGCACTCAATTTATTTGCCGCTGCTGCAACCTCTGTGTTATTCACTTGTCTAGCCGCTTCACCTATATTATTTACTGCAGAAGCTAGAACCGGCGAGTTCAAAGCTGAAGTAATATCAAGTACCGTATTAGTGGAGTTGGCTACTTGCGTAGTTGGAATACCAAAGTTTTCTAGGATTTGCACGCCGACCCTAGTGACAGCAGTGCCGGCTATTTCTTCAAACGTGGGTGGGTTGGGGTCAGTTGGGTCAAGCGGATCGATGATCGGCCCCCTACCTGGCACATCTGGTAAATTGGTATTGGCTAAAAATTGTTGTAGGGTTGCAACTGAAGTTTGCAAGAACTCCCGACCAAATGCGATGGCTAAAGAATCTATCGTATCCTGTGTTAACTCTACAACGGCTGGTACGCCTTGTAAGCGGCGATTATGACCGTCTGTAGTGTTTCCAGACGATTCTTCCACATGAAGTATTTCTTCACTCGCTGTTTGTAGTGCTTCGAATATATCGCTTCTCAACTGATCAATAGGTCTTCCGGTCACGAGACTCTTTTCAATGATTAGAAAATCAAGAATGTGTAATTTTTCAGACAGCTCTGGGTCGCTATCAGCTAGGTTTTTCAAGAATGGAAATTCCTTCAAATCAATAGGCGCAGGCACGTGAGTGGATTTTCTAGCGTTGGCAACCCTTAATCCTTTAAGAAAACTTGTTTTCTTTTGGCCATCGGTATCGGTGGTTTTAAGAGAACCTCGAAGTGATGGATTTCTCACTTTTCCTTTTTTTGTATGAGTAGGAGCTGGTGTTTCTCTTGTTTGTCTCTGAGTCGGGGATTGGCTAGGCGCCTGTGTATCTATTTCTTCGTCCCTCTGTGATGGCGCCTGTGAAGGTGCAAGAGGTGCTGGGGAAGGTTGCGTAGTTAATGAGCCTAATGTAGTAGCATTAGGGAGGCTGCTCGCAATTTGACCTGTGGTGTTATGCAGTTGAGAGGGGCGTGTTGGTATAAGCGGTGATTGTGTTGTTGTTGGTGGTGTTGAATTGAAAACAGTGCGTGCTGCTTGAAATAAACTAGCCCCTAACAGGACTGTCGTTAAACGTGGCGCTCTTCTTCCTCGAGCATGTCCATTTCTGTGGGTGTTAGTATGATTATTTCTGTGTAGTTGTTGATGTCCTTTGTCGCCGCCGTTACTTCTATTCGCTCCGCTAACCATAATACTTTACTACCTCTTCATTACTGCTTTAAGTTTATGTTGCAATCTACTACATTAAAAAATTCATTCAAAACTTCAAAGTTAACCCAGCGCTTATCAGCGCTGGGTTAACTTAAACCTGCTTATTACTCGCCTGGGCACAGGTTACAATTACCACATGAGCAAGGCTCGCTTCCGCCACCATCAGCGCCACTTGGGCACCCCGATAGGCTCAAGAAGCAAACAAATACGATTGAAAATAGTGTGCCTGTTTTTAATGCTTTCTTAATTGACATAGTCTTTCCCCTTTTTTAGTTATTTGGCTAGGAAAATACTTAAAGTACTTCAAAAAGCTTTAAGATTTTTAACTTGAGCTAATGGAAAGAGTAATTGTGATGACTGAAAAACGATCATTTTTATTTCTTATTATTAGCTCTTATTGTATGTACTACTACTCTCAATTATTGCTTGTTCAAATACAATGCTTGAAACTTATTTATATAGTTATATGAGATAACCTGAACTTTCCAGGTGACTCAATTAACAATAATCATACGTTACGGAAAAAATGTTTACAAGTAGTGCAAGACTATTTTTTGAACTATTTATTCGTCCGCTGTGATTGGCAATGATCTTCTTTTGAAAGGATGGAGTTTAGATTTGTGTTTCTCTACGTCTTGATGCCTGAAGCTGATAAATAGCATTATAAAATTGACTTGATTTGCCTGCTCTATTCCCATGCATGGCCTTTTGTATCTTGATTCTGATCAGTTATTGTTTGATTTAATGCTGCTATATTGATTTCAATTAACATTTCCTTATCGC
>JAYPYM010000009.1:0-8390 GCA_038135915.1 Gammaproteobacteria bacterium | reverse complement strand
AAAAACATCAATAGCTGGAACCAGCAACCTGTTTGCTGGCAAATTAAGCTTTAAAGGATTGAGTGCATGCCGGTCAAGGAAGTCTTCTGTAATGATGATCATCAGAAAAAAGTGATGGATGAAGTGTTTATCGCATTGTTGGACATTCTAAATGAATCTAATCAAGCTTTGGGTAGCATCCCTTTTGACGGGGGAGATGAGAGTAATCAAACGAATAATGGCGTTGCGAATGAAAATGAGGAGGGTTGCGATTCGGATCTTTCTAAGATAGCTAATCAGGATACTGGGTATCCGTTTAGTTTTTGTGATGGCGTCTACTTTGGTGACATCTTGGATCAGAGCGTTGTATATCGGCAACAATTAGAAAGGCTGGGGGATGTGCTAGATTCAAAGGTGGCTAAATATAATACCCATCGGCACTGGTTAGAGGAGAAGCTGGTGGATGATATATTTACTATTCGATCGAGCTCCGCTGCCTCTATATCGGTCTTGGAAGAAGTGCAGGGTAAAACTTTGGCAGTAATGGATGCGATTGCTTTATATGAAATGCTAAAGGGTATTTGTATATCACCTGGCCAATTAAAGGTAACGCTTTCTGGCAATTGCCGAGTATTGCAAACTGCAGGGGTGTTATTTCCCTTAAGTTTTACGGTGACAGAAAATCCTTGGGTATTCGAGCCCACCATAACCAGTACCCGCGTGACAGCAGCAGTTGATTCTAATCAGAAGAACTGGTTTTTTCATGCGATGGTACAGGTTCTTTATCGTTTAATTATGGATGGTGGGTATCTCCATCTGGCTGCTTTAGGCGGTCAAGGTAGCTTCAGTGTTTCAGTGCAAACCCTCAGGGGCGTGGAGCATCTAGGCTTAGATTAAGTCTTTAATAGCCTGCTATACTGAGGTGTATCCCCTGTTCCCATTTTATAGTTTTTGATCAAAATTTCTTTATTATGCAGGAAAGCCCTTACTTAAATGATGCTAGTCGTGCGAATGAAGAAGATGCGCTAGATAAATTGCCACTTTTACGTGATTTAGATCAAGGGGGGGTATCCTTGATTTTGTCTATCTCTAAATATCGGATGTTTGACGCGGGTGAGGATGTTACGACTCAAGGTGAGTTTGATCCCTGGGTCTATATTCTGCTCGAAGGTGACTTGGGTATAGATGTTGATGGCGAGCGAGTAGCTAAGATTTCTGGGCGAGGGGCTGTGTTTGGTGAGATGGTACTGATTGACCAAGCTGAGCGTTCAGCCACTGTGGTTGCATTAAGCCCGGTGCGAAGCTTAGCCATTGATGCAGTGCTTTTAGATGAGCTAGACAGAGAAAAAGAGGGCGTCTTTCTGGCAAACTTTTACCGCGTGATATGCGGGATTCTGGCTAACAGGTTGAGGGAAGCCGACGAGGAGCTATCTCTACTAAAGAAAGAATTTAAAACGACCGGTTATTAGTAGTCTACTGGCGCCCCAAGCAGGATTCGAACCTGCGACCTTCCCCTTAGGAGGGGGACGCTCTATCCAGCTGAGCTATCGGGGCCTTCTTTTAAGGCCAGACATTCTAATCAATTTAAGCTAGCATGCCAAGTATAGAAAGAAGAGGGGGGGACAAAGTGGGCAGGACTCAAGGCAAAATTGAATTGGCCTTTTCTTTACACTCAAATACGAAACTACGATCAATTCTCAATAGGTCTGCTATTCGTTTGATCCAATGACTTTCATGTGAAGAGATTTCTCCGTCTGATTTTGCTACCTTCCATAGCCCTGTCAGTAGTTGCTTCTTTGTATCGATATTCAATGCTTGGTTGATTGATTGAGTGTAGTCATGCAGGCTGGTGAGCTGTTCAACCTGTTCGAGTGCTTTGTTGGAAATTAATTTAGCTACACTATCTTCTAGGCTGAATATTGATTTGAGGACATCCTGGATCATTTGTGTTTCTGTCTCTAGCACTTCGAAGTCACTGCGAGCAACCTCCGCGAGTAATATAGCGCAGCAAAAATGCACTTCGTTCTCTTTTATCTCAGAGACCTTTTCTTGTGTCTGATTTGTTAATATGTCGCGGATTGCTTTAAAAAAAGACATAAAAAACCAAATGATTTAGAGCGAGTTTATGAGGGCAAAGTAGCCCACTGTCCCCATGACAAGCGTATATGGTAGTGCCATGAACACCATCTTACCGTAAGAGAGACGAATGAGTGGCGCTAGCGCTGATGTTAAAAGAAATAGGAAAGCCGCTTGACCATTCGGCGTTGCGACACTCGGTAGGTTTGTACCTGTGTTAATTGCAATTGCCAAATCATCAAAGTGTTCTCTAGTGATTGTACCGGCATCCAGGGCACTCTTCACTTCACCGATATAAACCGTTGCTACGAATACATTGTCGCTAATCATAGATAACAAGCCGTTTGCAAGGTAAAGCATGCCTGGCTGGTATTTTAAGTCTAAACCCAGCACAAAGTCTGTTATTGGTTGAAATAAGTGTTGAGTGTGTATGATTGCAACAATTGCGAAGAAGACGATTAAAAGGGCAGTGAAGGGCATTGCCTCTTCGAATGCCCTACCTATTGCGTGTTCTTCGGTGACGCCGTTAAAAGCGGTTTGTATCACGATAATGGATAGCCCAATGAGGCCAACTTCAGCGATATGGAATGCTAATGCAATGACTAAGAAAAGCGCCGCAATAGCTTGCACAATATACTGGGCAATTTCTCTGTTCGAGCGCTTCTGGCTCTCTTCATAATCAAAATCTTTTAATATGTGTAAAACATTTTGTGGTATTTTATGGCCGTAATCAAACAGCTTTAGTTTCTCTAGTATACAACAGAGTATAATGCCGCTAACTAGTACAGGCATGCTAACGGGCGCCATTTTGTCAAAGAACTGCATGAAGTCCCAAGATGCAGTTTTGGCTATCAGCAAGTTTTGAGGCTCGCCCACTGTTGTGCAGACTCCGCCTAAGGCTGTGCCAACTGCCGCGTGCATCATCAAAGACCTTAAAAATGCTCGAAACTGCTCTAAGTCGTCCCTACTGTAATCAGGCACACTGGCATCATCTGTAGGGTCGTAGTCAGGGTACTTTTTACCAGAAGATACTTTGTGATATACCGAGTAAAAGCCGGTAGCTACACTGATAACTACCGCGGTAACAGTCAGAGCATCCAAAAATGCTGAAAGTAATGCTGAAACTGCGCAAAAGAGCACTGAAAGCACTATTTTATTTCGAACGTGAATTAATATTTTGGTAAATGTAAATAGCAGCAGGTCCTTCATAAAGTAGATGCCTGCAACCATGAACATTAACAGGAGTATGACTGGAAAGTTGTGGAAGACCTCTTCCGCTACTTTGTTCGGGTCGGCCATGTTTAAGGCGATAGCTTCTATAGTCAATAAACCGCCTGGTTGAAGAGGGTAGCATTTTAATGCCATTGCTAGAGTGAAAATAAACTCAATGACGAGTAGCCATCCAGTCACGTAGGGGCCGAATGCAATTAGTATTAGAGGGTTAAAGACCAAAAATAAGACTATAAGAAGTTTGTACCACCTCGGCGAGCTTCCCAAAAAATTTTCGTAAAATGACTGGGATAGTGTCGAAATCATTGATGTGCCTCAAGTTACTTATTACTCAATGAGTAATTTTTTGCTACTGCTTTTCTGTTGTTCGTTCCTGATATGTACAAATAACATCTCATCCCATTACCATGATGTTATTTAACCCGCCGCAATGGTAGGTCAAACACTGGTGGTAACTCAAGAAATATTTCAATAAATTTTCGTATACGTTAAAACAATAGCTCGAATCTAATCGATCTCAATGCTAGTGCCTTAATAATATCGTATCTGGCCTAGTCACCAGACATTTATACATATGTAATTCGGTTATCTATACTGAAATAGTGAGCAGTTCTGTCATCAAGGCATGGTGCACTATCATAATGATGTCTATTTAAGGGTTTGTGATGGGTAAGTTAGTCATTGACAATATTTCTTCACTCAATTTGGTGAAAGAAGAAATTCAGTTAACGTTAGACGAGGCAACTAAATTACTAGATAGCTTTGTTCAGGGGCAGAAAGATAAGAGCCTTCTAGAAGATACTTTGAAACTTTTTTCCCAGGTACATGGCGTGTTAAGCCTTATTGGGTTGAAGGGAGCGATCATACTCATTGGCGAAATAGAGTATTTGCTCCGAGAGATTTTAGAAAATGAGCTCGATAAAACGCCAGTTGAAAAAAGGATATTTGCAATTGGCAACGGTATGATAAACCTGTCTCATTATATGGAATATGTCCAGGTGAAAGACAGAAGCGTCCCCTTGTTGTTAATGAATCCGATTAACGAAATGCGGAAGGTCACAAAGCGTGTGCCATTACCAGAAAGTAGCTTTGTTCAGCTTGATTATAAGTTGGACTGTGAATTAGAAGCGATTGAAATGGAGTTTCCAGAAACGCCTTCAGATATTAATGACGTAAGAAAAAAATCCCGACGTTTTCGTCATATGTATCAGGTAGGTATGTTGGGTGTTTTTACTGATAATCAAGTTAAGCTGCATCTCAAATTAATGGAGCGGGCTCTGACTGGTGTATTGAAGCTGTGCGGTAGAACAAATATTGCAAAGCTTTGGTGGACCTCAAAGGGCTTGATTCAAAGTATGTCAGAGTCTGATATGCCAATTAATGATGCTAGAAAATTGTTGCTTGGTAAAATCGATCGTGAACTAAAGCAACTAGTTTATGGTAGAAAAGAGAGTATTGATGCAGAAGTTTCCCAAAGCTTAATTAAGCATATTATGTGTATTGTCGGCTTAAGTGCGAGTGACGCTCGACTCATTAAGCAATTAAAAGATACTTTTAAAATTCATTTTTCATTCAATGAAGAGCAACTTGTTGAAGAGCTAAAAGTGATGAATGGACCTGACGGATCGGTTATTTTGACGGTAACGAATGCGATTACAGAAGAATTGACTCAGGTAAAAGATCAGTTAGACCTTGTGGCTCGTGGTGTTAGCGTGGTCCAGTCTTATTCTGATATCTCTCGCGTAATGGTTAAGATCACGCAAACACTGGTGATGCTGGGTTTGATTGATGCAGCCAACGTGTTGCGTAATCAGGCGGAAATTGTTGACGCGTTGAGTGACGAAGAAAAGGTCCTTGAAGTAGAAGAGTACAGTAAAATAGCAGATGCAATACTGTTTGTTGAAAATGGCTTGTTTGAATTGCAGCGAGTGTCTAAGGTTTCCAACCCACTTGACCTAGAGCAAGAAAACAAAGATATATCTCTGTCTCAATTGGAAGAGGCACGGCATATGGTAGTGCTCGAATCTAGAACCGGTTTATCTGTTGCTAAAAGAGCAATTTCATCTTACGTTGATTCTCACTGTGATGACATACATTTGAATAATTTGCCCGGTAGCTTAATTACGATTGCAGGTGGCTTGAACTTTTTACATCTGAGTCGTGTCGCGAAGGTGATCAAGCAGTGCTCGCATTACATCGGCCACCAGCTGATTGGTGCTTCAGAGAGGCCAGAGGTGTATAGCCTTGAAACTTTAGCCGATGCACTCTCTAGTGTCGATTACTATTTAGAAAGTATGGAAACAAACAAACCTATTGGTGATGGAGTTTTAGAGGTTGCTGAGGAAAGTATTGCAGAGCTTGGTTTGGGTGAACTAGAGGTTGGAGCTTAGTTTAAGATATGCATTATTTATGGGGTTCAGTTGCCTTTGTAATATTGAGTTTATTACTGGCGTTCCTCGGGGTGTTTTTACTGAAAAGGAAACCATGGTTTGTAGTTTGGTTGCGGGGTACTGTAGGGCTATTGATTTTGGCAGTGGCGCTTGCTCTGGCGCTTATGATATACCCTCTGTCCAAGTTTAATTCCTTAACCGGAGCGCTCATATTAGCAGAGATTAGTGTTGAGGAAACAGAAAAGGGCATATTTAGAGTCAACTTTCGATACCCTGATGATCAACAAGACCAAGTGGTTTTAGACAGTGGTGGTTTCATGCTTTCAGTGGCAACCCTTAATTGGATTGCGCCACTTCGAAACATGGGTGTACAAAACGGTTATAGCCTTCTTTCTATTAGTACAGTTGACCCTGATCATGCTGGGCAACTCAGTTCTCATATGCTTCTTCGATATAAGGCATCAGAGAAAGCGTGGGGATATTTGAAACAGGTCGGAAAACTCTTGCCACCGGTCATTAGTTTGAAAGAAGTTAAGACGGAACCAATATTATTAAAAAATGGCATCAAATATGAAGTCAGTATGACTAATCTTGGTGTTAGGGTAAAGCTAGCTGAATCTGAGCCCAGGGATACAAGTGCAACCGAAGCGTCCGAGGAAGCTGATTCGTCACAACAATAATAAATCTAATTCTGGTAGCCATGATTTTGCCAATAATTTGTAGGTGTTGCTTGTAGCTAATCTAAACAAAAGTCCTTATAATCGCCTTACTAAGTTTAAGTTAGATCTAACGAAAATTTATAAAAAGAGGCGTTAAGATCGTTCTCGGTTTATTTAGATCGTTTTTTGACTTTATCGTACACAGTTTTTTTAATTGAGTTGGACTAGTTTATGGAATTTCTTTCAGATTTTGCATTATTTTTTCTAAAACTAATCACAGTTGGCATCGTTTTTTTGGCCACTTTTGGTGGTATGGTTGCAATAAAAACCAAGGGTAAAAATGAAGATGCAGAAGAGTTAGTCATTAAGCACTTGAACGAAGATTATGAAGAAACAGTGGATGAGCTTGAAGCAAAGATCCTAGACAAAAAAGCGCTAAAGTTGAAAGAAAAGGACAAAAAGAAGAAAAAGAAAGATGAAAAGAAGGAAGAAAAGAAAAGCGCAGACCAGCATCCTGTAGAGAACGAGCCTAAGCCCAGACTCTTTGTTCTTAATTTTGAAGGGGATATCAAAGCAAGTGGTGCGGAAACTTTAGGTAAAGAAATCACGGCAGTATTATTCATTGCTCGGCCCGAAATAGACGAAATCTTGATTAGATTAGAAAGTCCTGGTGGTATGGTACATGGGTACGGGCTTGCTGCATCTCAAATTGATCGAATACGCAAGAAACAGATACCCTTGACCATATCCGTAGATAAAGTAGCCGCCAGCGGCGGTTACATGATGTCTTGTATTGCAAATAAAATAATAGCCGCACCTTTTGCTATTCTCGGTTCCATTGGAGTGGTCGCTCAATTACCGAATTTTAATAAGCTGTTAAAGAAAAATGATATAGATTTTGAATTATTAACTGCTGGAGAGTATAAACGAACACTTACGATGTTTGGTGAAAATACTGAAACTGGGCGTGAAAAGTTTGTAGAAGAGTTGGAAGAAACTCATGGACTCTTTAAATCCTTTGTTTCAGAACATAGGCCCAACTTGGATATTAATAAAGTAGCTACCGGAGAGCACTGGTATGGGTTTAAGGCGCTAGAATTAAACCTCATTGACGAGATTATGACGAGTGAGGAGTATATTTGCGAAGCATCTAAAGAAAAAGAGGTCTTCCTATTACACTACGAAACACGTAAATCATTGGCTGAAAAGTTTGCGGAAAATTTTGTAATGGCTGTTGAAAAGGTATTTGAGAAACTTGCGATTAATGCACATCATAAGTCGTAGAGTTAAAGCGTATCATTTGATGATTGAAGTTCATAAGTGGATTTTGTCGATAAAATGAAAGAAATCCTATTTATTTTACTTTTCTCAAAGATAATTGCTTGATTTTTGTTCACGTGCTGTCTAATGTCAAAAATGTAAACGCATTTAATTACCTATATTAGGAGACGGTGCCCATGGTTGCAGCAAAGAAAAAAACCACTTCAAGTACAGCCAAGTCTGGAAAAAAGGTTGTGAGAAAAGCAGTATCTGGTTCAGCGTTAAAGCTTGCTGAAACCCGGGTAAAGAAAATTGAAAAAGAAATCGCAACGACTCAAAAAGATTCTAATCGACTCAAAGCTAAATTAGCCACACAAAAAGAAGGCCTAAAAAAAGCAAAGCTTTCATTAGCTACAGCTAAGAAAAAGGCGGTTGAGGCGGCGAAAAAAGCTAAGGCTGCGGCTGCAAAAGTGAAAAAGAAACCAGCTGCTAAGAAACCAGCTGCCAAGAAACCAGCTGCCAAGAAACCAGCTGCCAAGAAACCAGCTGCTAAGAAACCAGCTGCTAAGAAACCAGCTGCTAAGAAACCTGTAGCTAAGAAACCTGCAGCAAAAAAAAGTACGGCTAGAAAAAAAGCTCCGGTCATTAAACTGGTTAAGAGCAAGCCAGCTGCAAAAAAGCCAACCGCAAAGAAAAGAGTGGTTAGGAAAGCAAAGTAGGTTTCTACTCATGAAAAAAGCCCGCATTTTTGCGGGCTTTTTTTGTTTTAGGTTTTTGTTTAAAGACTTTACCAGAG
>JAYPYM010000008.1:25184-39312 GCA_038135915.1 Gammaproteobacteria bacterium | reverse complement strand
GAGTTTACTCGGGTCCCAATATTGGAACTTAGCGGTAGTAGCACCACTTTCTTTGGCTGCCTCTATCATTTGAGTTGCGAGATTAATATCTCCCATAAAGTTCCAGCCAATTTCTGCAATAACTTGCGTCGAATTAATCATGTTTTTTTCCTTATTTAAAATGGGATAAAATGATCATCAGGGCAACATCGCCCAACTGCTTAAGATCTCAACTTCAGAATAAAACTATGGATTAGCACTAAGGCGATACTTAGAAAAGTACCAAGCATACCAAATGCAAATACAATCTGTAGCTTTTTCGGAGCAAAAGGTCGTTCTGGTACAACTGCAGGGTCAATGGTCTGAAATATAAATTCCGGGTTTACCTCAGCAAGCAACATGTTTTTAGTTTGATCTTCAATCAACCCATAAAAAACCCTTTGCATACTTGAAAGTGGCGTGGATTCCAATTGGTCCGTTAAATAATCGATACTGATTTTAGCCTGATGAACTGCTTTTGCTCTCATATGCTCATTAATATCCGTCACAAGTAATTCAACCCAACGCTGTGCAACCTTAGGTGATTCATGTTCTACTGTCACAGTTAAAAAACCACGAGCATCTTCTTTGATAGTCAAATATTGTCTCAGCCTATTCACGGCAAGTAAGTTAGATGGTTCAGGTGCTACTTTTCCGCTTCTCAACCAAACACTTTGTTCGACATCATATTTATTATTATCTATATCTAGGTTTCCGGTCGCCTTATTGAACCCGTCCGACGCAAAAAGCGGTACTTTAAGCTCGTGCCTTACTATAAACTTAGATAAAAAATGGGTTGACTTAGCGGTTTCTATCGCAACCAGTGCATTTCCACCCCCAGTGTTTGAAGTCAGGCCAGCTAAAGCGGCCAAGCCTCCCAGCTGCCCACCAAGCGGGTTGGTGTTTGTGCTATTTTCTACTGGAATCAACAAAGCTTCAGACCTATACAAATCAGGCTTGACTGATGCATATAGACTGCCAATCACTAAACCAATCACTGCTGCAAGAGCGATGAGCTTCTTCTTACGCCAAACAATTTGGAGTATCTCATGAAGCGCAATGCCTTCTTCAATACCTATGCCAGACGGTTGATCATTTGCCGTTATTGTATTCATGGTTTATTCGCATATGACACTAGTTAAAAACAGTAGCATGTTTATAATGCACCAACAGTCTCCAAAGCAGCTGCCGTCGTCGCTAACTGAAATAAAACCTGACTCACCTGAGACCAGTAAGTTAAGGGAGCCACGCGATCCAAGTCTGGTGGAACAACAATTGTATCACCAGGTTTGATACGTTTACGCTTCTTAAATACCCACAAGATTCTTTTCTTTAGAGGCTTGACACTACCATTACGCTCAATGACATAGGCTCTTTTTTTGTCACTCAACACTGAATACCCACCAGACAAATTCAAGTAGCCTTTACCACTCAGCTTGCTAACAAATAAATGAGAGGTAGGGTGTTGAACCTCCCCCAGCACTGAAACCTCTTGAATAATACTAGGCACTACGATCTCATCCCCATCACGTAACACTAAATCTGCGCCAGGCTTACCTGCTATAATTGACGGCATATCAATCACTAGACGACCACTAGGCTTTGCGTCGGTTATCTCATCTAGCAGTGCAGCACCAGCCAGCTTTGCTTCTGAAATTTCATCATCGCCCGCTGCTGCTTTTTTTTCAATCTCTAGCATTTGTTTGTCTAGCTGCGACCTATAACGCGCCAACACTTCCTCTTCCCTTTGTTTTAGGCTTTCTCTCAGAAAAATAGTACCATAAGCATCAGCAAACTGAGTGAGCCCACCTGCTCGTTTAATTAACTGGCTCAGAGTTTCCCCATCCGTTATTGGGTATTCACCTGGAAACTTAATCTCTCCTTTCAAATGAATCTTTCTTTCCTCATCCCACTTAGGGATCTGCTTGATGACCAAGTGATCTCTAGGCAAAAGTGCAACTGTACTAAGTATTTCGGCATTGCTTAACTTTACAGGTAAGTGTTCGATACTGTAGTTTTGTTGATCATCAATCTTCTTTCGAGTAATTTCACCAGATAAATTATAGGCAGTTTCTTTAAAGCCTCCAGCCAAATCAATTAAGGTTGCGGCGCTCATATCGGAAATTAAAGGATAATTACCTGGATACTTAACAGCGCCACCAATACTCACCACCTTAAAGGGGTGGGTTTTATCTGCCTCTCGTTTCAATCTTTCCACTAAGTCAGCAACAATCTCTTGTCGACTACTAGCCATACCAAATAAAAAGAGCTCATCTTGTGGCTTTAAGACTCTACCTAAGGCAATAGGTTGCCGTAGACTAAATGTACTGGTGACTGACTTAAGTGTTTGCCTGTTTTTTGAAACTAGTATTGCTGTTTGGTAATCGGCATCTGGCAAAAGCCCGCCGGCTGCAGCGATCAGATCCTCCACAGTCATGTTCTGGGTTAACGGGTAAGGGCCAGAGTAACGCACGTGCCCCCTCACATTAACAACACGCGGGTAGTTGTTGAGTTTCGTTTGACCAATGAGCGCTTGCACCAAGGGCTGCAAAGCATCAGCATGATCTTCGGCATGACCGAAGACTCTAATCACATCTCTAGGTCTCAACAGCAGGTCATCTACCCCCTTCTTATTGGCCAAAGCAGCACCCAGATTAAAACTCAATACACTCAACCTGCCATCTGCTTTATCGGTACGTTCTATAATCGCAAAAGCTGTGTCTGGGTTGGGTTTTAAATCGGCAATACGTTTAATCACGCTGCTGACACGCATACCCTTGGTCCATTTAAAACCACCAGGCCTGTGAACATGCCCTCTGACTGAAATCGTGTTTTCTATTCGATCTAAGATAGAATGAACATGAAGTACATCACCCACCCGAATTGGTTTTTTCTTATTTTTCTTTAGATCAAGATCTATGATAGTCCGCTCACCTTGAGCATTGATTCTATCGATTTTCGAGACTGATGGGAAAGCGGTGGGCGTGTATCCGCCAGCCATCTTCACCAACTCTGCGGCATTAATAGATGATTTGAACTCATAAATAGCAGGTCGTTTTACTGCACCAGAAATACCAGCAGTGTACTTAACGGGTGGGATAAAAACCACATCGCCTGGTTGCAGTCGCTCATCTTTACTCGTATCGCCTTTTAACAAGAGATCATACAAATCAAAGTTTTGAATGACTTTACCCTTTCGTTTCAACTGGATGTTTCTCAAGGAAGCAAGAGAATTAACGCCACCGCTGACAAATAAAGCATGTGTGATCGTAGACAAGGCGCTTACAGTGTAGGCACCAGGGCGATGAGCCTCACCTAACACAAAAATTTGCATCGATCGCAATGCACCCATAGTGATACTGGCTTTAATGCCAATCATCTGTTCGGCTACGAGCTCATTCAAACGTGCTTTTAGCTCTGAAAAGTTTAAACCGTTAATACTGATAGGCCCAATCTCTGGAAAGTTCAACACGCCTTCGCGCGAGATTTGCAATTCGTAGGTAGCATTATCTTTACCGTAAAGCTGCACAATCACGTTATCTCCTGGCCCTACTACATAATCTACAGGGATAGGAATATGGGCAGCTGGTGCAAAAGTGCTAGGCTCTGCAGCAAACAAATCATATCCAAAAGGCTTTAATACATCTTTCTTTGGAGTTTCAGGTTTTCTGGGCACAGGGTCTTTTGGCACAGCTACGGCAGGGCTAGCTTCTTGTTTCGCTCCAGCCTTAAGGTTATTTAGATCAACACCTGCTGACGCAGCCAATGCCTTTTGCTCTTCAGGAGATAGACGCTTAAGGGTCTCAAGTTGCGCTGGACTGATTTGATTCGCCTGCAACTGCGTCACACTTAGAGCAAAAAAACAACAATAATAAACGACCAGTTTACTTCGAGAAAATTTGGACATGCTCAATGAAATCTAAGTTATCAGTAAAATAAGTTATCGGTAAAAGAAGGAATTCAGAATTTTTGAAAAAGATCTCTCAATGAGGCACGCTACCGCCATGAGATTGCGCATTTTTTATCCATGTACGCTCTTTCTATTTAACCACAGGCAACAGCCTATAAATTGTATCCACTGTCTGATGCTAAAACGAAGCTGGACGGCCATTGCAAACTGACTTAAAAGCTAGACACGCAAGCAAACGTCTAAGCTTTTTATAAATAGTTCAAACCGAATTAAAGTGCAAGGGGTAGCAAGAAAGGACAAGATAAATTTGAACTAAGCGTATATTTTTTAAGCTTATTACCCGTTAATAGTCATCCCTACACGGCTTCAAGCCCTTTACTGACTGACAACAGGTGCAATTGCCATTGCTATCTTAGGACACCAGGGATACAACTTAAAGCGCCTGCCAATCAACTCAAGGCCATTTAGTGGGCGCCCAATGAAGTTGCACACTGATGGAAACTTGCATTCTATCTGGGCAAAATAGCCCACTTTCAGCTCATTCATCACTAATATTTTGGCTTACTTATTGCTTTAGTGCGAGAAGCAGAAGTTGCTTTAAACCACCAAGGGAACTCGTATGATTTTTGGCCGAAAGAATCGAAAACCTATTGTCATACCACCGAAAAAAGCAAAAGAGTGGAAATACACCACCTGTAATTATTGTTCTACTGGTTGCTCAATTGAAATAGGGCTCGATGAAGATGGAAAAATAGTATCCAGTCGTGGCCACGCAGGCGCAGATGTCAATCGAGGCAAGCTATGCATTAAAGGCATTTTAGAACATGAGCTGTTCGAATCGCCCGGCCGCGGTACTGAACCACTCATGAGAGACAAATTCCATGAAGACTTCCAGACCTGCTCCTGGGATCAGGCGCTAGACAAGACCGCTGACAGCATTAAAGACATTCAAACCAAATATGGTCGTGATGCGTTTGCGGTCATCTCAACGGGACAATTATTAACAGAGGAGTTTTATACACTAGGTAAGCTTGTGAGAGGCTGCATTGGTACCAACAATTACGATGGTAACACCACCTTGTGCATGGCTTCAGCGGTCTCAGGTTATAAAAGGTCCTTCGGATCAGATGGGCCACCTGGCTGTTATGAAGACTTTGAGCATACTAACTGCCTCATGGCATTTGGTTCCAACTTGCCGGAACAACATCCTGTCATCTACTGGCGTTTAAAAGAAGCCCGTGAAAAGCGACATTTCCCTCTCATCGTAGTTGACCCAAGGGTGACGATGTTTGCTCAATTTGCCGATATTCACCTACCTATCACACCTGGCACAGACTGTGTTCTCATTAATTCAATGCTCCATGTTATCTTCAAAGAGGGGTTAGAAGATCGCAACTATATTGAAAAGCACTGTAACGGCATCGAAAATCTAGAGGCCGTGATTGCCGATTATGACCCTAAGACAGCGCAGCATGTATGCGGTATCGACGAAGACAGAATTCGGCAAGTGGCACGCCTATACGCAAAAGCAGACTCAGCCATGTCAATTTGGACCATGGGTATCAATCAAAGCACACACGGTTCCGACGGTGTTGCCAACATCAACAATCTGAACTTAATCACCGGCAATATTGGCAAACCAGGGGGCACCAGTTTATCCATCACTGGCCAGTGCAATGCAATGGGCACTCGAGAATGGTCTTCTTGTTCAGGCTTACCTGGTTATCGTGCGCTAGAAAAACCAGAACACAGAGAAGAAATTGGCAAATTTTGGGGGGTAGACCCAAGCTTTTTCCCCGAAAAACGCGGTATGACACAAACTGATATTTTCCCAGCTATAGAATCTGGGCAAATCAAGGGTTTATGGTTAGTTGCTACAAACCCAATGACATCCATGCCAAATATGCCAAGAATTCGAAAAGCGATGGAACAGCTAGAATTCTTAGTAGTGCAAGATGTCTATCGAGATGTTGAAACCACTCAATACGCACATGTTTATTTTCCTGCAGCCGTCTGGGCAGAAAAAGAAGGCTGCCATACTAACACTGAACGACGCGTCAATTTGACAAGAAACGTACTCAAACCCTATGCCAATTCAAAGCCTGACTTTTGGATTTTTAAAGAGATGTCGAAACGATTCGATACTCAAATCCCCTTCCCGGAATCACCAGAGGCAACCTTTGAGGAAATGAAGCACCTATCTAAAGGTGAAGGTCGAACACTCGATATCTCAGGCATGAGCTACGACAAAATAGAACAAGCGCGAGGCATTCAATGGCCGTTCCGAGAAGCCAACGAAGGACTAAAAGGTGAGCCCCGTTTATACACTGATGGCAAGTTTCAAACACCGGATGGCAAAGCAAACCTCATCGCAGTTAAATTTGTCAACATTTATGAAGTACCTGATGAAGAGTACCCTTTCTGGTTAAACTCAGGCAGAGTCGTCGAACACTTTCACACAAGAACGCGAACCGGAAAAATCGGCAACTGTAATAAATTCAGCCCAACACCTTATATGGAAATGAATCCCGATGCAGCAGAAGAGTTAGGCATAAAACACCAGTCTTATGCTCGCCTGGCCTCTCGCAGGGGCGACGCAGTGGTAATGGTACAGCTCACTCATCGCGTTAGTAGAAACATGGTATTTATTCCATTTCATTTTTATGATTGCGTCAACAGACTCACGCTAGGACTGCTTGACCCCTATTCTAGACAGCCTGCTTTCAAACAGTGTGCCGTACAAATTGAACCGGTGGACCAAGCTGAGGCAGCTAAACTGAACGCACAAAGACGCGCTTTCTAAGGAAGCACTATGTTAGATAAAACAAAAAGCCAAAATACTGGTGTTGCCATCTGGGAAATGCGAACAGAAGAGCAACCTTATGCCAAGCTCAATGACACTGAAGTGAAAAAAGAAAATTGCTACGGCCAGAAAATCGATTTGATTGAATTAACTGGCCTAGAAAAGGGGCGATCCCTACATATCAACGAGAACCCTGCAGTTGGTGACAACCCTAATCGAAACAAACAACACGGATTCTTTTTTACCGCAGACAACTGTATCGGCTGCCATGCTTGTGAAGCCGCTTGTGCGGAAAAGAACGAGACCCCTGCTCATCTAGCTTTCCGATCTGTTGGCTATGTAGAAGGAGGGAGTTTCCCGGACTACAAGCGCTTGAATATATCCATGGCTTGCAACCACTGCGATGACCCAGTCTGTTTGAAAGGCTGCCCAACAGGCGCCTACACCAAGCACGCAGAGTATGGCGCCGTTCTGCAAGACCCTGACACCTGTTTTGGTTGTGGCTATTGCACCTGGGTTTGCCCATATAATGCGCCTCAACTGGACCCTATTCAAGGCCAAGTCTCTAAATGTAACATGTGCGTAGATCGTCTCGAAGTCGGGCTAAAACCAGCTTGTGTTTCAGCCTGCTTGGGTAATGCGCTTGACTTTGGTGTTATTGAAAATATCCCAGACAATCGTGAACAGGCCAAAACCTCTATCCCTGGCTTTCCTAACCCAGAAATTACTCAACCCAATATTCGCTTTCAACAAACACGCGTACTACCTGATGAAATGAAACGAACAGACTCTATGCCAGTTAAGTATCATCGCGACGAAAAGGGTATGTACAAACCTAACATAGACCAGAAAGAAGGCACTGAAAGATCTTGGAACGTACAACGACTAAGTTCGAGAGAGAATCCATTGGTCTTATTTACTCTCTTATCACAAGCAGCCATTGGCGCTTTCAGTATTCTTTTCATTGGAGGCCTACTTGGCGTTGACACCTTCAAGTTGTTTCAACAAACCAATATGCACGTACCCTTTGGTATGCTTTGCTTACTCATGGTAGGCTTTGGTCTCTTCATGTCCACCATGCACTTAGGAAAACCTCTTAGATTCTATCGTGGTTTTAACAATCTGAAGCACTCTCCTGTTTGCCGAGAAGGCTTAGGCATCGCAGTCTTCATGGCTATGCTAAGCGGCTATATCTTTTTCTCCATGCCTAGCAACCCATGGCTTTCCCAATGGTTGCCAAGTATCGTAAGCGTCCAGCCCACATCTAGCCTGTTTGCAACCATGGCTGCCTGCCTCGCAATTCCCGCCAGTTTCACAGGCCTATATTATATGAATCGATGCTACCGTATTAAGGCCCGACCTTTCTGGAATCATTGGCAGGTAGCAACCAGTTTTTTTGGTAATATGTTATCGCTAGGGTCCATTGTTGCTGGGAGCTTAATTCTTTCTACACTCTATTTATCAGGCGTAGACACAAAATCAACTTTATTTATTTTAGGGTCTATTCTATGGTTAGGTATCTTGATTGAAGGGTTTGGTCTTTATTATCATGCTCAAGCAATGAGTGAATCAGACCACGAAGGAGGCGCTTCACATTACGTACAAAAAACCACTTTTGGCAAAACATATATACTAAGAAACTGCCTTATGCTATTCAGCATACTGACTGCCCCTCTACTATTGATACAAAGCATCCCTGAAACATGGCAGCTGATAGCCTTTATCGTATTGAGCTCAGTGATCATCACCGCATCTCTAATCAGTAGAGCGCTCTTTTATGTCTTAGTGATCCCTACTACCATGCCTGGCGCATTCTTCTGGAAAAATAAAGGCTTTGAAGCACACGCAAAAGACATTGGCTTGGCTAACATGCCGCAAGTCGGTGTTGTCGCTACAGAACATTAGCCAATAGGATAAAAAACTAGAAGCGCTAGCTGTTCAAACTCACTACCTGCTGAGCGGGCAAGCAGGTCTCATCGACTCGCTGAAAATTGAGTGAGTCAATAATGTCAAAATTCGGTCGGTATCCAGAATAAACCAAGGAACACCTGCTAGCTTGTGTCTGTTTCGACGTGGGGACAGTCAAACCAACAAACATCTGCTCAGCAGGGTCAATTAGCTTTACAGTGCGACTACCGAAACTATTTAGGACTGCACGAATATCATCTGCTAGAAAAGGAAAGTGAGTACAACCTAAGACACATGCGTGATAGTCATATAATTTTCTTTTACTCAGTACCCTAGCTACTGTTGCTCGACGCTCAGTTTCACCCATAGAGCCACCCTCTACAATCTGAACTAGCTCATCAGCCGCAATGGCATCAATTGATATGTTAGGCAAGATGGCAGATAAACGACTTTGATAGGCCTGACTCTCAATTGTTTTGGTGGTTGCTAGCACCAGTACCCTCGGGTTTGCAACTTGCTTTAACTGATTGTTCGCATCCTGACATGCAACGCGAATCGTACCCCTTGTCTTTCGACAGCTATTTTTCCTACTTAATAACCCATGAACAGTCGCAGTATTACAGGCAATAAAATTGTAATCCGTACCCATTTGATGGAAGTATTTCATGACAAAGTTCACCCTTGCCCGAATGAGTTCAATTGGCTTTACACCTAAAGGACAATAAGCCGTATCAGCAAAATAAAGAATATGAGCGGCTGGATACTTTTCTAAACATGACCTGACGGCACTAAATCCACCTAAGCCACTATCATAAAACCCAAGTTTTAATTGTCTTTCAGATACAAGGGCTGTTTGAAGGTGAATATTCTGTTCTCTGATAAGCGTCTCTTTAGCCTTAATGTTCACATCTAATCCTCAATGCAATCTTGTTGTTATTGCACTCTTTGACACCATAATAAGGCAATCATTCTGAAATAAGTGTGAAGAATCGTGTACTTGGTTTTGTGAAAGGTAACAACAGGGGTAGCTTAGTATTACTTTATTTTAAACTCATCAACGATCTCTTGCAGCGACACCATTTGACGAGACAAATCTTCCGAAAAATCAACAACTTGAACGACAGCATCACCGTTCCGCTCTGCAGCAGTCGCAATTTCAGCCACTTGAGATGCTACTGCATCTGCAATCACTAGCTGTTTAGATACCTTTTCACTAATGCTTTGAACTTTTTCCGCAGACTGTTTAGATTTTGAAACAATCTCAACCAAGGTATCACCAGCTTGCTGGGATTTTTCAACGCCTTCTTGAACTTGCTGCACGCCAGATTGGAAAACTTGGATCAAAGATGACATCTTAGATTGAATATCATCGATCAGCTGCTTGATCTGGTGCGTTGCATCACCAGTTCTATTCGCTAGCGCTCTTACTTCGTCGGCAACAACAGCAAAACCTCGGCCTTGCTCACCAGCTCTAGCAGCTTCTATCGCCGCATTTAGCGCCAACAGATTCGTTTGCTCAGCAATTTCATTGATGGAATAGACAATACCCCCAATAGTATCCACAGATTTTTTTAGGGATTCGATTGTTTCACTGCTTTGCATGACAGTCTCTGAAACTCTGGTCATGCCATCTATCGTTTGCTGAACGACCTCAAGACCATCACACGCCCGCTGCTCAGACTCATTTGCAATTCGTTCTGCTTCATTACTGGCATCGGAAATCATGTACTCGTTTCTAGAAAACTCTTCGATTTCAGACACCATCTGACAGGTATTATCCCGCTGCGTGCTGGCATTCGCACTAATATTCCGACCAATCATATTAAAGTATTCAGTGGAAGCATTCATAGCGCTACAACTAACGGAAAGTTTGGAAACAATTTCCAGCAAATGACTCACAAAATGGTTAAAATGGTCACTTAAATCCCCAACTTCATCTTCAGTTCTTTTCTCTAAACGGTGTGTTAAGTCACTGCAACCTGTACTCATTTTTTGCAGCATATCCACTTGCTCTTTCAGCGGCTTAACAATTCGCCTGGATACTACAAAACCATAACAAAAAGCGATCACACTATTTAATACCAGATTAACCAGTAAGCCTGCAGCACCTGTCAAGCCAAGCGCTTGCATAACGATATACTCACCAAAAAGAATAGCCAGCAATACATTGGTAGAGATAGCCAGTTGAATCTTTGCTCCAAGTGATAGTTTTTTTAGCATGAGTTCAAATCTGCCCTATCGAAAACCAAACATATCCAATGCATTATTGATATTAAATATAGGGTTGTATGCAAAACATATTTTCAGCACTACCCATTATTAGTATTGCAAACTTTGATCAAATATCGAGCAAATAAATCTTTCTAAAGGTAATATCAATCAGACATAGGGTACAGCGATTATGATGGTCAAACAGCTTCATTCAGGGTCAGCAAAGCTTTCCACACAATACCGTGAAACTTGAAGGCTATCACTCCAATAGCTTGCTGGTAAGCCAGCTTTCGCTTTTAAGTGACGAAGAAATTGTTTAGGATCCGGCAAACTTTCCCAAACAGAAGGTAAAAACGTACCTCGTCTCGACCCTTCTTCTAGTATCAAACCATCCATACCAGGACGTAATTTTTGAATAAGATCAATTTCTGAGGTGCAACCAATCAACTCTGGCACACCTAAGATGGAGATATGACAACTTAATTCCGAGTACTCTTCATAAGATAAGGGGTTAAACCGTCGATCTTCAAAGGCAGCAGCATAAGCATGCTCAACACAATCTACGACTAGAGGCCGATAGGCTTGCAATGTACCAATACAGCCACGCAGCTGATGGTTAATGTTCAAAGTGACAAAAGTTGCTTTACTATCTCGCAATGGTTGATCGTAATCCTCAAGATTAATCGGCATCACTTGGCGGTGCTTTAAACCATACTCAATTGATTCATGAGCCAACCCCAGTAACTTTTGTCTATTTATTTCACTTAACATAACAAAGCTCGCTTTTTACCGTTCGGGCAATAGCGCTAATGAAACGCCCACGCACCATAACCTACCACTCGATTTTTATCGCCAGCTGTATCACCAGAATTATTAAGCCCTAACCTAGTCACTGACCAATGATGGGTCTTAGCAAATTCAAGTAAGCCAAAGATAGGATAGCGACCACATGCTTGATCCTCATCAATTTGTTGCCAGTTTAATGCTTCTATCGCTTGACAGGTTTGTTGGTCTAAAGCTTTTGCCGTGTCATAATCTAAAAAATGACTCAAGTCTGAACTAATCACGATGAGTGTTCCTGACGCCTGCCACAAAAGCTCAATCACTTGTACCACCTCTTCTGCCCTAGCTTGCCCTATCACCAGGGGTACCAGCGTAAAATCTGAAAAGATGGTTTGAAGAAAAGGTAACTGTACTTCTAGGCTATGCTCCAACAGGTGAGCATCATCGCGTACTTTAACAAAAGGTAAATCAGATAATGCTTTATCAGTGTTATGATCAACTGCTATACGGCCCAATGGTGTTTCAAAATATTCTGCACCACTTAAAGCTACGCCATAAAAGCCGACTCGATGGGAAGGCCCCAACAATACAATACGCTGGTAGTCAGCTGAGTGTCGCTGAACTTGTTGATAGGCTGTTGCAGCAACTGGACCAGAATAAATATAGCCGGCATGGGGTGCTATTAATGCTTTTGGACTAGACTGAATATCTGCAACCTTAGGCATAGAGGGGGCTTCGGCTAACAGCTGCGTCACCATACTTTTTAACACACCAGCATTATCAGGGTAAAACGCTCCTGCAACAGCAGCTTTGCGAACGGCACTTGGTTGACCTTGCTTTCTTATCATATCGCCCCCATGTATAGAGCCAGATTTATTCTTAGTAGATCATGGCTTAGTATGGCATGCTAGAGATCATGAATCCATCAGCTGTTCTGAAGGGTTGTTGATTTACCCTCTTGTTGCGAAATGTCAGGAGAACCGATCATGACGCTAATCAATGACCGAAACAGGCTTTCACTAGACGACCCTGGTGTAGTACCCACACGCCACTGGCACCTACTCCAAGACGGTAGAGTACAATGTGACATTTGCCCAAGGGCCTGCAAGTTAAAAGACGGACAACGTGGTCTCTGCTTTGTTCGCGCCTGCGTAGAAAGGCAAGTGGTCCTAACCACTTATGGCAGATCCAGCGGTTTCGTCATCGACCCCATTGAAAAAAAGCCCTTAAATCATTTCTACCCGGGCAGTGCTGTTTTATCCTTTGGTACCGCTGGCTGTAATCTGGCATGCAAGTTTTGCCAAAACTGGGACATGAGTAAATCCAGAGAAATGGACACACTAATGGATCAAGCCTCACCTAAGTCCTTGGCAAAAGCCTGTATTCATGCAGGATGCAAAAGCATCGCATATACCTATAATGACCCGGTCATCTTTCACGAATACGCTATTGATGTGGCGCAGGCTTGTCGAGAGCACGGCATTCAATCGGTTGCGGTTTCAGCAGGCTACCAATGCCCAGCACCTAGAAAAGAATTTTATGCCGTCATGGATGCCGCCAACATTGACTTAAAAGCTTTCACCGAAGATTTTTATTGGAAAATGACCGGTTCGCATTTAAAAGATGTACTGGACACACTCTTATTCCTAAAACATGAAACATCTGTTTGGTTTGAGCTGACCAACTTAATCATCCCAGGAAAAAACGATAGCACAAAAGAGCTCGAAGGCCTATCTCAATGGGTCGTAGACAACCTAGGGCAAGACATCCCGATACATTTTACCGCCTTTCACCCAGACTATAAAATGAAAAGCACACCTCACACGCCCGCTAACACACTCATTCGAGCACGCGAGATTGCTATGGCTACAGGCATACACTTTGTTTATACAGGCAATGTACATGATAAAGAAGGGGGCAGCACCTACTGTAAAACATGTAATCAACTACTGATTGGTCGCGATTGGTACGAGCTGGACGAATGGCATCTAGTCAACCAGGGTAGATGCGACGCCTGCGGTACAGTATGCCCTGGACACTTTGCTGAGCAACCAGGTAACTGGGGAGCAAAACGAGCCCGAATAGAAATCAACAACCTTTCAGCTGACGCCTCTAGCTAGAACCGCCACTCAAACAATTCTTTACTAATATTTTTTGGCCATTAGTGACAAGGCGTCTAAAGTAAGATATACAGGGATTCGAATTTTTTCATTCCTTTTAAATCATCAGATTTGCCTAATTTGAACTAAGTAAACAGTTAACATGATGAGACTTAACATCATAAGCGAACGATTGATACAGCAACTTTCACTGTTTCTGTTGTGCTTTGCGCTTCTATTCGCACAGGTCTCCTCATTTAGCCACGATATTGATCATCACGATCATCACGAAGAACAAGATAATTGCAATAGCTTTTTAGCTTACTCTGCCGGAAGCACTGCCAGCGGAGCAGAGCAGCCACTAGCCATATTAGACATCCAAGTCGGTGACAAACT
>JAYPYM010000008.1:24311-25174 GCA_038135915.1 Gammaproteobacteria bacterium | reverse complement strand
AAGAGACCCACCACCCACATCATAGTCACAACCTATACCAAAACAAATCTTACCCCTGATAGGTATCGCCTTGAGTGATAACCCGACTGGTTATTGTTCAGCATTCTGTAGTTCCTATTCAGATAGAAAATTAAACACTCAAACTTAGGACTGACCATGAAACCGACTTTCACACATTTGTTAGCTGTTCTTACTATCTCTGGTATTGCCTCTGGAGCTCAAGCTCAAGGCAGAATCAGCAGCAATGAATTTAACCCAGCCATTAGCCTTACCTTAGACGGCCGCTACGTCGATGCCGATGAAAACGAATTAGAACTACCCGGCTTTCAATTAGGTGGTGAAGCAGGGTTAGATAGTCAAGGCTTTTCCACTGGGCATAATGAACTGACCATATCTGCTAATATTGACGACAAATTTTACGGCCTGACCACTGCTGCAATTGTATACGAAGAAGGTGAAACAGAAATCGAGCTTGAAGAGGCCTATATTCAAACGCTTGGCTTAGGCTCTGGGTTCACCATAAAAGGCGGTCGCTTTTTTTGGGGTTTTGGCTATATAAAAAGTATACAATATAACGCTCACGACTTTTCTGAACGGCCAATAATTTATGAAGCCGTATTTTGCGGACCATTTGTAGACACACGGTTACAGCTCACCTGGTTATAACCATCCGATCTGTACATCAATCTTGGTGCCGAGATGACAGCTGGATCAGAATACCCAGGTGGTGAAAATGAAGACAATAACAAAGGCATGGCGTTATTTGCAAAGACTGGTGCAGACTTAAACGAAAGCAGCAGTTGGCAATTTGGAGTCAGCTATTACAAAACTGAGTTTGACGTTAGAGAAGCCGGTGGGCACCA
>JAYPYM010000008.1:17101-24301 GCA_038135915.1 Gammaproteobacteria bacterium | reverse complement strand
GGCATTGATTTCGTTTACAAATGGGCACCTCAAGGCAATTCAAAAGAAAAAAATCTAAAGTTTCAATTTGAGTACTTTGTTAGAAACGAAGAAGGTGACTCAGAGTTTACTGAGGGCACTGATTCAGCAGAAGCAGTTTATGATGGTGAACAAAAAGGCTTCTATGTCCAAACCATTTATCAATTTATGCCTGCTTGGCGAACAGGTATTCGTTATGAGCAGCTGCAAGCAGATAATAAAATCAGCGACTTTGTAGACAATGGCATTGACGAGGATGAATTTCTAGAAGAATCCGGGCTTGGTACGGAGGACGACGACCCAACGAAAACAAGCATCATGATAGACTATTCCCCCAGCCACTTTAGCAGAATTCGACTACAATATGCTCAATTAGACAACGGACACGATGAAACAAACGATATCATCACATTACAATATGTAATGAGCTTGGGTGCTCACGGAGCACATAAGTTTTAATTTGGAGAAAAAAATGAAATTAGCTTTATTTGCTTTCATAAACCTACTCGTTTTTGCCAGCGCCCCCGCGCTGGCAAAAATACAGGTCTTAGCTTGCGAGCCGGAGTGGAAAGCCTTAGCAGACGAGATCGGTGGTGAAAAAATCATATCTTATTCAGCAACCACAGCTTTCCAGGATCCGCATCACATTGAAGCAAGGCCATCATTAATTGCCAAAGCAAGACAATCTGACCTGCTGTTCTGTACCGGAGCTGAATTAGAAATTGGCTGGCTGCCATTGCTATTAAGACAATCCGGCAATAAGCGTATACAGGAAGGCTCACCCGGATACTTTATGGCGGCCGATTACGTAGAAATGCTTGAAGTGCCTGATAAGCTGGACAGAAGCATGGGGGACATACACGCATCTGGAAACCCGCATGTTCACCTTGACCCTCGTCGCTTATTAGTTATCGCAGAAGCGCTAACAGATCGTTTAGTCTCAATTGACCCAGAACATGCTCAAACTTATCAAAATCGTCTATCTTCGTTTAAGACAGTATGGGCCGCGAAGATTAAAAAGTGGGAAGACTTGGCTAAACCCTTAAAAGGCATGCATGCTATCGTTCACCATAAAAGCTTTACCTACCTACTGGACTGGCTTGGTATTGAAAAAATTGCTGACCTAGAACCAAAACCCGGCTTGCCACCAACCAGCGCTCACCTAGCAAGACTATTGAAAATCACCAAAGAAAAGCAGCCAGACTTTACTTTAATTGCCGCTTACCAAAACGCAAAAGGAGCTCGTTGGCTGCGCAAAAAGACAGGCGTACGTTATATCCAGCTACCTTACACAGTGGGAGGTGACAACAAATCTCAATCACTCATTTCACTTTTCGATCAAAGCCTTGATTTACTATTGAGAGCTAGCCCTGAGCACCATCACCATTAGACAAATACCGATATTTACCCCCTTTTCTGGGTTAAATATCCCAAGTAGAACGCCAGATGTTACGAATAAGAAAGCAACTAATACATCACACGGAACCTGATCATGGATAGCTTTATTGTTCAATTGAGTATTCTTGGCCCGGCAATGCTTGCGGGTACCTTGATACTGAGTACACACGTACTACTTGGCAGAGAAGTGTTACGCAGAGGGATTATCTTCCTAGACTTGGCCATTGCACAGGTCGCCGCGCTTGGTTTAATCTTAGCTAACTTCATTGGCATCGCATCACATGATGAAGGCCATTATGCGATTTTGACAAACATCATCGCAATTAGTGCTGCCATCACTGGTGCAAGCCTCATCTATCAATTCCACCGTCTAGCTGCTCACCTTCAAGAAGCCCTCATTGGTACTCTTTTCATATTAGCAGCCACAGCATCTATTCTAGTGTTATCCAAAGATCCTCATGGCGGTGAGCGCTTAAAGGAAATGCTAGTAGGTCAGATTTTATGGGTTGAGTATCCAACACTCATATCCACAGCAATCGTATATAGTGCCGTATTAGCAATCTGGGTTAAATGGCGTGAACAGATGGCAGGCTATATTTTTTATCCAGTCTTCGCTGTTACTATCACACTTTCTACCCAACTTGTGGGTGTATATTTAGTCTTCGCAAGCCTGATCGTACCAGCAGTAGCGACTCAGCATACCAAGAAGCCCATTACCTATGCGTACCTGATCGGTTTCCTAGGTTACCTAGTAGGATTACTGGTATCAGCTTTATTTGATTTCCCATCTGGCGCTATGATTACTTGGTGTCTGGCTGTGATAGCTGCCTTATTTTTTCTACTGACAAAGCGAGGCAAAGTCTCGGGGACGAGATAGATATAAAACAAAAATAGATTACAATTAATCTATGACATACAGTACAACCTCCATTACCGGCAAATAACCAGCTAAATCACAAATCCGCCGCCAGGTAGTCTTTAGACTTAAAAACACTGGAAAAATTGTGAAGCATCTGAAGGAAGATTCAAACACCCTATGGACAAAACGGATAAAGAACTAAATTTTTACAAAAAGGCAGAGCTATTGGCTGAAGTTGGCTGGTGGTCAATTGAGTTGCCAAGTAATCAGTTAGTCTGGTCCCCTCAAATTTATAGAATACACGGGGTTAGCCCCGAAGAATATTCTCCTGCTATCGATACAGCCATCGACTTTTACCACCCTGATGACCGCAAGCGCGTGCTTAGCTATGTCGAGCAGTCAATAGAAGAAGGCAAGGGCTTTGAATTTTCCCTGAGAATTGTTCGTAAAAATGGTGATATCAGGTATGTCCGGTCAAAAGCAGTTGTGGAGTTTGGTGAACAACATGAAGTAAAAGGTATCACAGGTATTTTTCATGACGTTACCGATGAAATGCAAAAAGACCACGCGTTTAATCGGCATCAAGTTGCCTATCAAACACTTATTAACTCATCTCACGATGGTTACTGGGATTGGCGTATACAAGATGATTACGAGTATATGTCCCCTCGATTTTGGGAAATGTTTGGTTATTTACCGGAAGAAAAAGACCACAAGCCGAGCGCCTGGCAAGATATGATTTTTGAGGAAGATCTAGCCCTTGCAATGTCAAATTTTCAAAAACATGTCGCTTCCAAAGGCGCTTACCCCTATCGTCAAGAAGTTAGATATCATCACAAGAATGGTTCCACCATAACAGTACTCTGCCGCGGACAGGTCATTGAATGGGATGACCAACATCAACCACTTCGCATGGTTGGAACACATACTGACATTACTCAATTAAAGCAAGACACAACAGAAGTAAAACAAACGCTTCAATTTCAACGCCTTTTGATGAATGCAAATACAGATTTAGTCTTTGTTAAAAACGAACAACTTGAAATCGTAGAAGCAAATCATGCTTTTTTGAAAATCTACCCGAACAAAACACGTGAGCAGATTATTGGTTCCACAACAGTAGAAGACTATGACCCTAAGGAAGCAGAGCTATTTTTTGAGCAAGATAGAAAAGCCCTAGCGGAAGGAGAATCTGAAGTTGTTGAGACAATCCAGTTTCCAGATGGAAAAGAGCGTACACTCCTCACCCGCAAAATGCGGTTCATTGACTACAGTGGAGAAAAGTACCTTTTATGCGTAGCAAGAGATATTACAGCACTGCACTTAATCCAACAGAAGCTCAGCCAAAGCGAAGAAACATTTCGAGCCATATATGAACACTCCCCAGATGCCTACTTCATCATGGAGCTTGAAAATGCCAAAATCATCGACTGCAATGAGGCGGCTGAGGAAATGCTTTGCGGCAATAAAGAGAGAATATTAGGCAACACAGCCGGTGAATTATCGCCAGAACTACAGGCCGACGGGCGAAACTCCAAAGCCCAAGTTGAAGAATATATCAAAGTACCGACTTCGAAAGGCCGCCATCGATTTAACTGGCTTCACAAAAGGTTAACCGAAGAGGTTTTCCCGTGTGATGTTAATATCTCTGTGATCAATTATGAAAATCGTAAGGCACTCTTAGTGGGTTGGCGTGATATGACTGAGCGCCAAGAAGCAGAAGATACAATCAAAGAAACCGCAGAATCACTAAAAATTGCTAACGAGGAACTTCAAGAGTTTGCTTACCGCACATCCCACGACTTGAGGTCCCCTCTCATTTCCTCCAGAAGGCTACTACAAGTGATTTTGAAAAAAATCAAAGACGGCGACAATGAAAAAGCTATGTCGTACTTTCAAATCGTAGATGAATCCCTAGAAAAGCTTGAGGCACTGGTCAACGACATTCTAGAAATGACTAAGATGAAATACGATGAAGCGCTTCATGAACCGACAGACATACCGGTTGTGATTGAAGAGATACTCAGGAGTATCAGCCACATGGAAGGCTTTTCTAGAATCACCTTTGAGTACGAGAACAGCATACCTGGCATGGTAACTACCTCTATAGTTTTAGTGTCTCATGTGCTTGAAAACTTCATTTCCAATGCAATTAAATATCAAAACCTCAATGAAGCAACGCCCAGAGTGTTAATCACAACCAAGCTAGTGGATGAGCATTTAGTGTTGAGCATTTCCGATAACGGTATCGGAATACCGGAAAAATACCAAGATTCAGTGTTCTCCATGTTTAAGCGTTTTCATCCCAAAACAGCATTTGGATCCGGTTTGGGGCTATACATGGTAAAAAAAAGTGTGTCACGATTAGGTGGAAGCGTTTCTTACGAACCCCTCGAGCAAGGATCTAAATTTACGGTAAAGCTGAAGGTTTAATTTCATTTGGAGTGTATCACCGCTCAACGAAACCTCCGCATCAAAATCAGCGCGCCATGCTCTTTTTTCATACAAAGCTAAAAGACCTCGCTCTTTTCTATCTTCCTTTCAAGTCACCACCATATTCTAGCATTAAAAATTTTGACGAAAACGTTGGCGTTCCTCTGGCGTCATTTTTTTTAGTTTATTCCTTATGTCTTCTCTTTCTTCAGGACTAATTGACAACCATTTTTTTCTAATATTTTCACGTTCTTTAACGTGTTTTCTGTTCTTCCAACGTTTGCGCACGGCTTGCTTTTGCTCTTCAGATAAAGATTGGAACCACTTATATTTTTTTCGAATTTGCTCTTTTACATCATTGGGTAGACGCTTAAACTTCTGGAATCGTTTCCGCAGGCGCTGTTTTCGCTCGGGAGGCATGGTTTTCCAAGCTTGAAACCGCTGTTGGGCCTTTTCACGTGCCGAGGCATCCATATTTCGCCAACGCTGTAACCCTTTATCAATGTTGTTCTTTCTTTCTGGTGAAAACGACTCCCAATCTTGTTTTAAGTGGTGCAGCATGGTTTGCTCTTCAGGAGAAAGAGAGTCCCACTGAATACCTTCCGCAAAAGTGTTAGTAAAAGGTATTACCAGAAAAAATATGACCATGGAGGTAGTTTTCAAGTGCTGAGAAATAAACATCAATCCCCTCATCATCTTTTAGTTCTCCTCTTCTGAGTTTGTTTCATCGCCGCCCTGATGGACCAAGGCTTCATTTTCAGTCATCTCTTCGAGCTCCGCAGCAAATGTGACCGGATCAACCCACTCCCCATTCATCTCTTCATAACTGGCTAAGTATTCCAAAAACTCAATATCCAGACGCTCAACTGCGAGCCCTAATGAGCTCAACACCAAGCCAATGAGCAAGTATTTAAGGTGACCGACACGACAAAGGTCCTTCATCACCCAGAAAACTCCTCTTCTAGTATTAACCAAGTCAACATATCTAAATCCTCCAGCATTTCGTAGTCCTCTTGCCATGGTTCAACGATGTCAGGTAACCACTCTGGTACTTGAGTTGAGACTTGCATTGGAGCAGACTGAGTATCATGCTCTGATCGATCGAGATGGCTAGGTAACAAGACAACCACTATAGCCACCACAGCGGCTGAAGCTAAACCCGCCCAGATAGGTGAATATTTCCACATGGCGGAAGGCTCATTAAGGCCTGATAACGCCTCTTTGCGCCTTTTATGGAGTACCGAGCGTGTTTTACCGTCCATTTCTGTCAGATTTTTGTCAAAGCATTGCTGGGTCAGATGATGCAGCTTTTTTTCATCTATATCACTAACACCGCTTGTATCTCGATCATCTGTTTCATCGTTCATTTCTTCACCTTGCTAACTCTCAATATGTCAACAGAAACTAATGTGTTTACCAATGTTCATTCAGCTTGAGCCTTAGTGCTTTGAGTGCCCGAGAATAATGCGTTTTTATGCTTCCCTCGCTGCACCCCATAGCGCTGGCAGCTTCGGCTACATTACAACCATCGACTGCCCGCAGTAAATAAGCTTGCCTTTGGCGTAATGGAAGTGATTGTAATGCATTTACAAGCTGCGCCATCGCGTTATGCTCTGATACTTGCTTTGCAGGGTCAGGGTTTGTTGGATCAGGCGCTATTTCGATTGCGCTTCCTTCATCATCGGGATCCTCTTTTTTTTGCAATCCTAACCAACCCTTAACTTTAGCGCGCACACTGTTTTTTCGATGTAAGTCAGTCATTTTGTTGTGCAATATTCGATTAAATAAAGGACCCCACTCCTGATTACTCTTATCACTGTACTTTGACACCAGTGTCATCATTGCATCCTGCACAATGTCTAAAGCATCTTCCCTGTTTCCCATTGTCATCTCTGCTTTTACGTAGGCTCGTCGCTCAACAGATGCTAAGAATTTATCCAATGCTTGTTTTTTTGTGATATCGCCAGACATATAGGGTTCTTTATTTAATCAGTGCTCGGCCAAAACTACTAGCCTTGGTAGACCCTTTGGTTTTATAGTCAAAACCCTTTGTTATTCGTGCGGGTTATGTACCTAATGCGTTTAAGTAAATTCCACATTGCTTCAACCGATACCCTAAGCAAAAGGGAAGCAAGCAATATTCATTGCGCCCCCCTTTTGATCAGCCAACAACGATTGAGACCATGGCTTAGTCTCCTTGAATATGTATAAAGCCGATATTACTTTCTAATGTTGGTCCATATGGCCGATCTATTTTCCACCAGTCTAGTGCATTTTCACAACTATAATCTTGAGCATAGCGTACCCTGATATAATAAACACCGGGCATTTTAGGGGCATCTAGGCTAAACCTAGCACTTTTCCACCCATTGCTATATTTTCCTCCAGACCATATACATGCCTGGGCTTTTTCTTCGCCAGCTATACCCACAATAATCTGATTCATCGCACTTCCACACTCTTTGCAATCATGATAAAAATCAAGTTGGGCG
>JAYPYM010000008.1:13182-17091 GCA_038135915.1 Gammaproteobacteria bacterium | reverse complement strand
ATATCTTCCACCCTTTAAAGTAAATAAACGATTCCCTTGGTTAAGAATATTGAGATTCTTAACAATGAAGCGATTATGGTTTCCGCCACCAAATAACTCTACATAGGTATTGTTCACTGGTTCTTTATGATTTAACTGGGAACTTGCCCATCGTTCTAATTCATCAGATATGTGTCTGTATAAATTGATACCCTCATGAGAATCCCCTAATTTACCTTGCATCGCGACAATCCCATAGTAGCCGTGCTGGAAATCAATGAAAGGATAAGCCCCATAGGCGCCCGGAGAGGAAATTCTTTCAACGCCTTCACAGTCATACGGATTTGCGTTGCATTCAAGCCATACACCAAACCCATAATGCCAATCCTCCCCCAGTTTTTCCATAATCGGAGATTTTACAATTGTAGTCTCACCTAATTGATCAGAGCTCAGTGCTTTGAAAAGTGTCGAGTTAAATAGTTCATGATTGACAAGTTTGTCTAAAAAACCGATGTAATCTTGAGCTGACCAATACATACCCCCAGCTAGGCGCGGATTTTTTTCAGAAGGTAACCCATAACTTGAACTTAAGAAAATGTCATGTTCGTTCTGCATGCCTGAAAAAACATCATGCCAAGTGTTCACTCGGCTTGCATTTATCGCCATCAATCCAGCGACCTGTAAATGTGTTGAGGAGTAGATATACTCAGCACCCGGTGTGGAAGCGTAGCGCTTATTCGCCTCTAGTATTTTCTTTACGCAAGCTCTTGTGCTCGAGAACGGATTATGGATACAGGCAGGCTCTTGAGATAAACCAGAAGTGAAACTCAGAAGATTTGCAAGCGTAACCTGACTCAGCTTCCCGTATTTTGGCCAAAAGCCGATATAATCTTGAGGATTGTCCTCTAGCGAAAGAACACCTTTATCTACCAACGTCAAAACAGTAGCTGCAGTTACTAACTTAGAGGTTGAAGCTGACTTATATATGGTATCTACTGATGAATCACCTCGATTATAAACGAACTCACCTCCGTTGAATGTCTTGACGAATAGGGTAAAGTCCTCGTCCAAACCGTAACTGCTTAGCTTATCTGCTATAACCTGCTCAACAAGAGGACTTGCGATAACTGTTAGACTCTGTCCACAGAACCCCAGAATGAATACTATGCATAATACTGATATTCTTATTATTTGATTGGTAATATTATAAATCATGCTCAACCCTTAGTTTTTATTGAAAATCTTTTGGTTTATTTAGACATTGCGGCATCTGCCCGATGCCCTCTACGATCTAGACGCCGATCGATTCGATCTCCCTTCACGTCCAACCTACGCGCTATACGGTCACCTTTACGGTCAAGCCTGTCCGCTAGGTGATCAAAGCCATTCCTCTCTGCTCTCTGGGCCCGACGATCTAATCGCCTGTCAATAGCATTTCCTTGACGATCCAAGCGACGATCAATACGATCTCCTTTTCTGTCGAGGACGTTTTCAAATCTATCCCCAGGATCTGCGAGAGTAGCTGAACTGATACCTAAGGCGAATGTCGTGAAACAAATGATGATTCCTAGTTTTTTCATATTGACCCCTGATAAATAGTTTAAGGATTTTTAGGCTTTTAAACTCTATAACGCATCAAGATTTATTTGGTTGACTTAAATGTTGGATTTAATTTCAGCTATTACGGCCGAGAAGTAAGATTGACAGGGGGGGGGCAGCCTTTCATGGGCCTGCTTCAAACAGGCCGCCAGCTTAGAATGGTTGAGAAGAATGTGTGAACTACTGATGTAAGCAAATCAACTGCTTAAATATCTCATTGATTGCTCTAAGCCCTCGAGCGTCAACGGATACATATGCTGATCGAAAAAATTTCTAATCCAGCTGGTGGACTGCACAAAATCCCACTCGTGCTTATTGGCTGGGTTTAACCATACCACCTTGTCCCATTGCTCTTTTACTCGCTGCAACCAAACGCCGCCCGGCTCTTCATTCCAGTGCTCAACACTACCGCCAGGGGACTGAATCTCATAAGGAGACATTGCAGCATCTCCCACAATAATGACTTTATAGTCTCTTCCATACTTATGAATCACATCGAGGGTTGACTCAACTTCGGACCGCCTTCGTAAATTATCACGCCACACATGCTCATAGATACAGTTATGAAAATAGAAAAACTCTAAATGCTTAAACTCTGTGCGCGCTGCAGAAAATAATTCTTCGCATTGGTGCACAAAAGGATCCATCGAGCCACCAATATCAAAAAAAAGTAATACTTTTACTGCATTGTGCCGCTCAGGGATCATCTTAATATCCAAATAACCAGCATTTTTTGCAGTTGAGCGGATCGTGTCATCCAGATCTAGCTCATCTGCAGCACCTTTTCTCGCAAACTCACGCAATCGCTTGAGCGCGACTTTAATATTACGCGTGCCTAGTTCAACGTTATCATCTAAATTTCTGAATTGACGCTTTTCCCAAACCTTCACGGCACGCTTATGAACAGAGTCGCCACCGACTCGAATACCTGCCGGATTATAACCGTAAGACCCGAAGGGAGAGGTACCACCAGTGCCGATCCATTTGCTTCCACCCTGGTGCTTTTTCTTTTGCTCTTCCATGCGTTTTCGCAATTCTTCTAAAAGGCTTTCGAGATCTTTAGCCTCCTTAGCATTCATTTTCTGCTCTTCTGACAACTTTCTCTTTAATGCATTTTCCAACCACTCTTTAGGAATTTCTTTTTCAAATTCAGACCAATTAATATGTGACAAGCCTTCGAAGTAATCCGCATAGGCCTGATCAAATCGATCATAGAATTTAACATCTTTAACCAGAATAGTTCGACTCAGAAAGTAGAAGCTTTCTTGATCAGCAAAAATCAACCTACCCTTCATTGCTTCATGCAAGTCTAATAACTCACGCAAAGTAACGGGTACTTTATACTGCCTTAGCTTGTCAAAAAATTCGATCAGCATGACGGACAGCCTATCGATGTTTTCGAGACATAAAAGCCAGTCGTTGCAATAGTTGAGCATCTTGCTCGTTCTTGATCAAAGCACCATATAGCGGCGGCACTGAAGAAGCCATGTTTTTGTTTTGCAAAAGATCGACAGGTATATCGTCTGCAATCAGCAATTTAAGCCAATCAATCAACTCAGAAGTAGAAGGCTTTTTCTTTAAACCAGGCACTTCTCTTAAATCAAAAAATATCTGCAACGCTTCTTCTAACAGCTCTTTTTTTAAATTTGGATAATGCACATCAACAATTTCACGCATCGTCTTTTTATCGGGAAAATTAATGTAATAAAAAAAGCATCTTCTGAGAAACGCATCAGGTAATTCTTTTTCATTGTTGGATGTAATAATCACTATCGGACGAGTTTTTGCTTTCACAACCTCTTGTGTTTCATAAACAAAAAACTCCATTTTATCGATTTCTAATAAAAGGTCATTGGGGAACTCTATATCAGCTTTATCTATCTCATCAATCAGCAAAACAGCCCTTTGCTCAGACTCAAATGACTGCCATAACTTACCTTTTTTTATATAATGCCCAATATCCTTCACCTCATCTTTACCTAATTGAGAGTCTCTTAATCGAGAAACAGCATCATATTCATATAATCCCTGCTGCGCTTTTGTAGTGGACTTGATATGCCATTGAAAGAACGGCAAATTTAAGGTTGTCGCCACTTGTTCAGCAAGCAGTGTCTTTCCGGTACCTGGCTCACCTTTAATCAACAAAGGTGTTTGCAGATTGATCGCTGCATTGACAGCTAGCTTTAAGTCTTCTGTAGCAACATAATTATTTGTGCTTGTGAAACCTTTTTCGGACATCTACTCATCCACCTCTTAATCAGTTTTCAGATACCTAGTATAACTTCAGGTAAAAGTGTACCGTTAAATGAGCAACACCGTTAACCATTATGT
>JAYPYM010000008.1:6010-13172 GCA_038135915.1 Gammaproteobacteria bacterium | reverse complement strand
TTTGGTCATCATTTTAATACTGATACCCTGTCAACTCTTAACGAAAGCAAATTTTATCGAATTGCCTTTTCTTATCCTCGTAAGACATGACTAGCTGTTAATCGAAAAAAATGTCATTAAATCTAGCCAAATCAGCTACATAGCTACATATGCTAATCTATTAACCTTATTTTCCAATTAGCTAATTTAACCGACTGTTACGAAAAGTATACTAGCTTTTTCTACCCCAAACCCACAACAATACTATAATGATACTTAGTGACAGCGATTGATAATAGCTTGATTGATGCAATAGCTGAAGCAATTAATGGAAAACCTAAGACTTAGAAAGAGGTACCGAACATGATCACGCAGAAAAAATTAGACCCTACATTAGGTAACGTCTATGATATTTTCTCCGGTCGTCCTTTGTTCGATTCTCAGAAAAAAATTATACGTATTTCTCCAGAACTAGATGGTATGGAGATGCTATATAGCAACGATAGCGCACCCTCCAAACTATATAGTTTAAAAATAGTCTGCTGGGCTCTGAGAGAAGACGGCGAAGTGGTAGGGCTAGTGCCTTGGTTAAATGAGATCGTTTCATGCACCGAAATCAACGATCCATTAAATGGGCGCTGGGAAGGATACAGAGACCCAGGCATTAACGAAATTTTCTATTCACCACCTACACATAAAGTACTAGAGCTTGAAACAAGCTCCGAATACTACGAATACCAGGCAGACAGCCCATCTGACATTATACAAGAGATTCCAGATGTCATCGGTACACATGCAGTACTGACCAATGATGGCTTCCACAACTTTTCCTTAGTAGAAGTGCTAAGCTGGCGATTACAGGCGGATGGCAGCATTCAGGGTATGCTCATAGACGATACAAAAGTAACTTCTACACCTGTACTACCTGGAGACCAGTGCTTATACCCTGCTCAAGAGCAGCCACAATTTCGTTACTTCTTCCAACACCGAATCGCGAATAAGATCAAAGAGCAAGACCCGGAGGCATTAGCAGCCATCTCACTATTAATTGAGCATAAATCTTAACTCAAGGTTAAACTTGCTTCTTAATCCAAAACTTAAACACCTCGCCTTCCTGCTTGAAGGCGATTAGCTCGTGGCCTAAAAAAGTACAAAACTTAACAACATCTCGATGCGTGGAAGGGTCTGTAGCCTCTAATAGTAAGATAGCCTCTACCGCTACCTTTCGCACTGCCTGATGCAGCAGCATCAAAGGCTCTGGGCAAACCAAGCCTTTTGTATCTAACACTAGGTCACTATCAGGCACACTCTTTTCTACATCGCTCAAGTTATCAACCTATCTGCATAAAAACAAAATCATTCAACCAATATACCCAGATTGTACGCTTATTCTCTTGTCTATAAAGACCGGCGTCAATAACCTGTATCTTTTTTAAACATTTTGAAAAACAGGAGAGCACAGCAAAGTCTGAATTCGCAACTATAATATTATTAAGCCTGCATAAAAACCTCAGCAATTTAGAGAAAACAAGATGAAAAATAACAATCAGCTTTTTATGTTTTTAATCATGCTTACAGCAGCAACTACCTTAACCGGATGCGAACAGCCAGACAATAACAAAACAAGTAATACTACTAGCACTCAAACAACAGCCGATAGATTACCAGGGTTCCAAGCAGTTAAAGACACAAACTCAAATCGTTTCATATCTCCCCAACATCAGCATGCACATAACCATACCCAAACTCAAATCACCCATGGCACAAACACGAGAAACTTAAGTGATGAAAAGGCTACTCCGGAGTCACAAGATTCTCCCGTTGCAAATGGGGGCAAATTTATGCGGTTACCCCAACATAAAAGAACACCGCTCATTGCTCGAAAAATCAATAATAACAAACTGGAGATGTCACATTGAATTTATTTTTTTTTGGCGCCCTAAGTTATTTGAGGCCTGCTATAAAACTCACCCTATTGTTTGTATTTACAACCATTGCACTGCCCGTCTCGCTCCACGCTAACGCCACTTTCGAAGTGATATACGCCGACGGGCTAGGTGAAGGCTTTAACGAAACAACAACTGTAAACCCGATAGGGGGCAATTCTGGCACCACGCTTGGTCAACAGAGAAAGATTGCATTTGAATACAGCCTATCCTTAATTGCAAAATCTATAAGCTCCGAAGTGCCCATCAAGGTACAAGCTACGTTTGACTCCTTAGGAGGCAGCGCTTCAAGCGCTGCACTGGGCGCAGCTGGACCAACCACTATTCACTGGAATTTTAACAACACACCACAAGCAAATACTTTCTTTCCTGCCGCACTGGCAAATAAATTTGCAGGAACAGATTTAGCGCCTAATGATGCCGATATAGAAGCCTATTTTAACGCTGACGTTGACAATAATGTCGTACTCGGAAATAGCAAATGGTACTACGGCTTAGATAAAAATGGCGACCAGGAGGATACAGATTTTGTATCAGTCTGCATCCATGAGTTAATTCACGGCCTAGGATTCTTATCGCTAGTAGATGTGTCGACAGGCGCTTTACCAACCTGTAGCGGCGACCCAATATGTACCGACGGCATGCAAGATATTTTCAGTTACTTCATCGAAAAAAATGGTGCCATCCCTGCCGATTTCGTAGCCATGACTGACCAAGAGCGACAAAGCCTCATTTCCACACCAGAATCTGCTCACTGGAAAGGTAGCACCACCACCCGAGTCACAGAGCTTAAAAGCTTAGTGTCAGGTGCACCATTAGGCAAACCGCTACTCTATACACCCAGCAGCATTTCACAAGGATCCAGCCTATCTCACTTTGACGACAGCATATCTCCAAATGCACTGCTCGAACCTTTTTATAGTGGCGCGATGCACGATTTTTCACTCGGTGCGGCCGTGCTGTCCGACATGGGGTGGGGAAATCAAGTTGCAGACTTAAGCTTCGCGTTCTCTGATGTTTCCAGCTCCAACAATCTTCAAAGCATCAGCCTCATCACGGAGAATTTAGGCCCTGATTCCGCATCAGTTCACACCATCCAAGTTAGACTAAGCAGTGCAGGAAACAGCCAGTTCGCAGGCCAAGCATCAAGCAATAATGGCACTTGCACCACAGAGAATGAAGTCATTACCTGCACCCAAAACACCCTAAATGCTGGGGACATGAGCACCATTAATATCAGCATACTGAGCGATGAGGAAGTACAGCTGAATACTAGCTTGGACATTACAGACCATGTAGAAGTCAACGTTGAAAATCACGACATCACAGAGGTTTTGAACGAAGGCCAGGTGTCAGCGAGCACAAGTACAGCACCTTCAACAGGCAATACCGAAGATTCCAGCACGGCAGACACCAATAGCTCCGCGTCATCAGATTCAGGCACTAATGCCACAGGAGAGCAAAACACCTCTGAAACCGAAAGTGACGGCGGCGGTGGAGGTGGCGGCAGCACCTCAGTCGCTGTACTGATGCTATTTTTCGTCTTCTTTATACTTCAGAAAGCTCAAGCAAGAGAAACAGTGAGCATCAGGAAACAATAGGGTTTTACTCTGTAGCTTCTTGAATCTGCTTCAACAAGTTCACCTGCTCATCTGAGGGCTGCATAGTTTGTAATGACATCAGCAAGCTCATATCGCCCTCTACTTGGATCTCTCCGTTCATAAAGCCTTGCATGCCTGCACCCATGTCATTTTCAACAAAGATTCTTCTAGCAAGATCAGCAGGCAAAGTCATTGTAACCGGCGCATCATCCTGATTACCTTTCTTAAACTGACCAGCTACCATAGACATAGCTACCAACTCACCTTCTGACTGAACTTGAAGATTAAGACTAAGGTCCGCTATTGCTTCCGGCGGATTCAAATCACCAGCATTGCTAGTCAAAGTTTCAACGTGATCAAACCACTCGTTTGTTAAGAACTTATGCTTCATTATGGAGGCTCCCTAAGTCATAGGTTTATAAACTGCAATCCAAATCATGGCGCAAGCCAAGCAAATTTCGTATTTTTGAACTGCAATGATCAAAATTTCGGGGTCACACACTATAATGTTCATTCCAGTTAATCAACCTTAGAACGCGACCCATGATTCAAATTTATTAGATATTTAAGTTATTTATGAAGCTGAACCAGATAGACAGAATGGCACCCGCTATGCTCTCGGCAAGTAAACATCCCGCAGTTCTGCCAGGAAAAAGAGGCAAGCCAGCTCTCTATCTGCCAATCTTTGTGGTTAGCATGCTACTATGCAGCCTTCTAACAACCTCTGCTAAGCCCGCATTCGGTGAGCGTAACACAGAGCCACAGGTGATCGGATCAGACACAAGTAATAACAACGATATATCTGAAAAAAACAAGAAAGGGCATCCTCCCGTTGAAGCAAAACAAAAAGGCACAGATGAAAATCATTGCGTTAAACAAAACATAACAGCTTCAAAATGGTTTGACCGCACGCACAACTTTCTATCGGAATCTCTTTGCCGCCAAGCAGTACGCATCGATCATTTTTTCGGGGAATACGACGACGATGGCGGCGATGCCAAAAGCTTTTTTAGAATCAGAAATGGGGTCACATGGGAATACGGCGAGAGCACAAGTGTCACATTTACACCACGAATAAGAGCCAGACTACACTTACCAAACGCAAATGAGCGCTTTAACTTGCTGTTTTCCGATGACCTAATCAATCAAGACAGTATATCGTCTAACGAGGAGCCTCCTCACACCGATGAAAATGATCGAGCTAACTACGAAACAGCTTTGCGCTGGTTAGTTGCCAAGTCAGACACACTAGACTTTGACTTTGACATTGGCCTTCGCTCTTCATCAGGCATACGCCCTTTCACGCAGTTTAGAATTAAAAAATTTATTTTGATCGACAACGTATCTAAACTAGACCTGACAGAATCGATATTTTGGTTCGATTGGGAGGGGTTTGGCACACGAACCCAAATAGAATATGAGCGTTTACTAGCCCCAAACCGGCTACTACGCTGGACCAGCGCTTTCACATTTTCAGAGCAATCAGAAGGTGTTGATTTATTACAACGCTTAACGCTCTTTGAAACCATCAACGAAAAGCGAGGCCTTTCGTTTGGAGTCGGATTAACCGGTTACACCAGCCCTGCGCCTACAATTGAAGAATATGGACTCAGCATTCGATATCGAAAAAACTTTTTCCGAGATTGGTTGTTTCTTGAACTAGAACCCGAGGCGTTATGGCCAATTGAATCAGAGCGCGCGCTCACAACTAGAATGACGATTAGGATAGAAGTACAGCTGGGCGATAGGTATTAAGCTCATTTATCAAGCAATACACACCGCCCATCCCAATCGCTGAAGCTTTCGTTTAACACCTTCGAATTTTCCTGTTATACTTCCCCCTCTTGCATAACCGGACACTTAGTCTAATGTAAGTCAATAAGCTAAAGATTGGTTTTTCTGCAATTTAGCTTGCAAGGTTATAAAGTTATTTGAGTGTAAGTTGCTTTGTTATACACTTCTTTAATGCAAGCATACGTGAAGCTTATATTTGCTATGACATGTATGCTATTACTGCGACAATACAGGCCGCATAATAAAGAAGCGCAACTTAAGACTTTTATAAATGGGCTATATGCCCATTTTTTGTTTGTGTTGTTTATCTTGTAAGTTTTTGCGTTATATAGAACAAAGATAGAGGCAATTCCTGGTGGCTTTAAATACTCGGCTCGAAACCCTCATACAACCTGTGGTAGAAAGCATAGGCTATGAGCTATGGGGTATAGAATTTAAACCAAGAGGAAAAGATAGCCTACTAAGAGTCTATATTGACTCTCCTCAAGGAGTCGATGTAGAAGCTTGCGCAAAGGTTAGCAGTCAAGTCAGCGCTGTGCTAGATGTTGAGGACCCAATCTCGGAGCATTATAGCCTTGAGATTTCATCGCCAGGCCTTGATCGCCCATTGTTTAAGCTGAGTCAATTTGTTCGCTATATCGGCGAGGAGCTAAAGTTGAGTCTCCTAGTACCAATAGCAAAACGTAGAAAAATCAAAGCTGAGCTAGTTGGCGTTGAAGAAAAAAAGTTACTGCTATTATCTGAAAAGGGTGAATCCTACGAGGTGCCTTTTCACCAAGTTCGTCATGCACATTTAATTTACAAAATATGAGAAGCTTGTTTCCCGGGTAAAGTTCAACCTCTAATTTGGGATAAGATATGAACAAAGAAATACTCTTAGTAGTAGATACGGTATCTAACGAAAAAGGCGTGGCTAAAGATATTATATTCGAAGCCATTGAGCTTGCTTTAGCGACTGCCACAAAAAAGAGATATACAGATGATATCGATGTGCGAGTTGCGATAGATCGCAAATCTGGCGACTATGAAACCTTCAGGCGATGGAAAATTGTCGAAGACAACAGCGAAGAGTGGACAAACCCTTCTCGCGTCATGGGCCTAGATGACGCTCAAGAAAAAGACCCTAGCCTAGAGTATGGCGACTACGTTGAAGCCAGCATCGAATCGGTCGACTTTGGTAGAATTGCTGCACAAACTGCAAAACAAGTCATTGTGCAAAAAGTCAGAGAGGCGGAGCGCCAGCAAATAATCGACGCATACCGAAGCCGTATTGGCGAGTTAGTACAGGGAATTGTTAAAAAAGTCACCCGAGACTCAATCATACTAGACTTGGGTAGTAACGCTGAAGCACTCATAAAGCGCGATGAAATGATCCCACGCGAACAAGCTCGAATTGGCGATCGTATCAGAGGTGTACTTTTTGGTGTAAACGAAGAACTTCGAGGCCCTCAGCTCTTCGTTAGTAGAGCAAGACCTGAAATGCTTGTGGAGCTTTTCAGGATAGAAGTACCTGAAATTGGCGAAGAGTTAATCGAAATAAAAGCAGCTGCTCGAGACCCAGGCTCCCGAGCAAAAATTGCAGTAAAAACAAACGACCAGAGAATTGACCCAGTTGGCGCCTGCGTTGGCATGAGGGGCGCGCGCGTTCAAGCAGTCTCTAACGAGTTATGCAATGAAAGAGTTGATATCATCCTGTGGGATGACAACCCTGTTCAGTTTGTAATTAACGCCATGTCTCCAGCTGATGTCGCCTCTATTGTTGTTGATGAAGAGGCTAAATCGATTGATATTGCCGTTGAAGAAGACCAGTTAGCCCAAGCAATTGGAAAAAATGGCCAAAAC
>JAYPYM010000008.1:1192-6000 GCA_038135915.1 Gammaproteobacteria bacterium | reverse complement strand
ATTCGCCTTGCCAGTGATTTAACTAACTGGACACTGAACGTAATGACAGTACATGATGCGACTGAGAAACAAGAAAGTGAGTCGAAAAACTACATCGAAACCTTTGTCCAAGATTTAGACGTAGAGGAAGAAGTTGCCAGCATCCTTGTAGAAGAAGGCTTCACGAGTATAGAAGAAGTAGCCTATGTCCCTATTGAAGAATTCTTAAATATTGAAGCTTTTGATGAAGAAATCGTCGAAGAGTTAAGACGAAGAGCGAAAGATGTCTTGCTAACAAAAGCACTCGTAACCGAGGAGCAAATTGGCTCAAAAGAGCCGGCAAAAGACTTACTAGAAATGGAAGGTATGGAGCGCCGGCTTGCCTTTACACTAGCCAGCCATGGCATCACTACCAGAGAGGACCTTGCCGAACAAGCGGTGGATGACCTACTTGAAATTGAAGAGCTAGAAAGAGATGCTGCAGCAGCGCTCATTATGAAAGCGAGAGAGCCCTGGTTTGAAGCGGAAAGCTAGTTTAAACTAGCTGTTCTCAGCTCTTCTTTAGGGTATTCTATTGTTGTTATAAATTAAGCCTGGTAGAGTAACCGGCTCTGACAAGGCATTTATGGGTATTTGATATTATGGGCACTGTGCTTGGCGCCGGAGAAGATCTGGGAAGCTCCCAGGCTTCTAAAAATGAAAGAATAGAGCGAAGAGAAAGTGATATGGCAGACGTTACCGTCGAACAGCTAGCAAAAGCAGTCGGAATTCCAGCAGAACGCCTCTTGCAGCAAATGCAAGATGCCGGTTTGGAACACACCACACCTTCATCATTAGTAACAGACGAAGAAAAGCAAAAGCTGCTTTCATTCCTAAAGCACTCCCACGGTTCATCTGAAACTACTGGAAAAAAGATCACTTTAAAGAGAAAAAGCTTAAGTACGCTTAAAGTCTCCGGCTCAAGTGGTAAAAGCAAAACAGTCAATGTCGAAGTTCGGAAGAAAAGAACATACATTAAGCGCCCAATTATTGATCAATCAGAGGCAGAAGCGGCACCTGAAGAAAAAGCCCCTGAAGTTGATTCGCCAGAAAATACTATTGACGATACACAGGCAAGCAAAACCGAACCAACTGCCAATACGACCGAAGCTGCAGAGCAAGCACCAATAGAAAGCACCCCCGAAGACAGTCAGTCAGAAGCAAGCTTTGATGATGCTGAGAAAAGTCCAGAAACGCTGCCTAGCGATGCAAACTTATCTATCAGCAGTCAACATGCTCGTAAAACTGCAGCCGTTAAAGAAAAGGCGGCTGTCCTGACCACTACAGTAAAAGCAGATAAGCCAACTGAAAAAAGTACGCCAAAAAGCAAGTCGACAAAAAAACCTGAAGACGAAGACCGCCGTAAACTAGAAGAGAAAGCAAAGAAAGAAGCTGACGAAAGAGCCAGGAGCAAAACACTGGAAAATGCTCGGCGTGTAGCGGAAGAGCTAGCTGCAAGAGAAAATAGCTCCAGCCAAGAAACAGCTGAAGAAGACATCGTCATAGAAGATGAGATAGTCAAACAGGCCTTCGAAGAAAGCATCGAAAAAGAAGAAAGGCAGACTAAGAAATCTAAATCTAAGTCAGTCGACAAAAAACGCTTGAGCATTACTGGAAAAGGAAAAAAACTTAAGCTAAAAGGCAGCGGAGAACACGGCTTTCAAAGCCCGACAGGACCTATCGTTAAAGAAGTAAAAATACCGGAAAATATACTAGTTAGCGATTTAGCGAATCAAATGTCCGTAAAAGGCACAGAAGTAGTTAAAGAGCTGTTCAAAATGGGCATAGCCGCCACCATTAACCAGACCATTGATCAAGATACAGCTGTACTGGTTGTGGAAGAGCTGGGACATAAAAGTGTTTTAGTGAGTGCTGACCAACTGGAAGATAGCCTAGAAGCACTAGTCTCTAGTGAAGAGGGTAGCGAACTAGAAAGCAGAGCCCCCGTAGTTACCATTATGGGACATGTTGACCACGGCAAGACCTCTCTTCTTGACTATATTCGTCGAACAAAAGTAGCAACAGGCGAAGCAGGTGGTATTACTCAACACATAGGTGCATACCATGTAGAAACGGACCAAGGGATGATTACTTTTTTAGATACTCCCGGTCACGCTGCATTCACCGCGATGAGAGCTAGAGGCGCAAAGTGTACAGACATCGTCGTACTAGTCGTAGCAGCGGACGACGGCCTAATGCCTCAAACTGAAGAAGCGATACAACATGCTAAAGCAGCAGAAGTACCGTTGGTCATCGCTGTGAATAAAATAGATAAAGAAGATGCTGACCCAGAGCGGGTAAAGAACGAACTCAGCGCAAAAGGCGTCATCCCTGAAGACTGGGGTGGTGACACCCAGTTTGTCGAAGTATCGGCGCACACTGGTCAAGGCATAGACTCTTTACTTGAATCCATTCTGCTACAATCAGAAATTTTAGAGTTAAAATCAGTACGCACTGGCTCAGCGAGAGGCGTCATCATTGAATCCAGCCTAGATCGCGGCAGAGGCGTTGTAGCTTCACTGCTAGTCCAATCAGGCGAGCTACGCACTGGAGACATGATATTAGCTGGAGAGCACTTCGGTCGTATTCGAGTCATGCATGATGAAAATGGCCAACCTATTAACACTGCAGGCCCATCCATTCCAGTAGAAATTTTAGGCTTGAATGGGGCACCAGAAGCTGGAGAAGCATTCTTAATCGTTCCAGATGAAAAGAAAGCAAAAGAAGTCGCGCAGTTTAGAAGAGAAAAAGCTTGGCAGAAACGGCTCGCACGTCAAGAAGCAACAAAGCTTGAAAATATTTTCGATAACTTAAAGAAAACCGAAGCCGCCAAAGTTAATATTATTGTAAAAGCTGATGTTCGAGGATCAATGGAAGCAATTATAGGGTCCCTGAATGAACTCTCTACAGACGAAGTATCTGTATCAATCGTATCATCAGGTGTCGGCGGTATTAATGAGTCTGACGCAAACCTGGCAGTTACCTCAAACGCAACAATTATTGGCTTCAATACTCGCGCAGATGTATCAGCAAAGCGTATATGCAGTGACGAAGGTATAGACATCAGATACTACTCAGTGATCTACGACATCATAGAAGATGTTAAAAGCGCGATGTCTGGCCTACTTGCTCCAGAAAGACGAGAGAGCATTCTCGGTATTGCAGAAGTTAGACAAGTATTTCGCTCTTCGAAATTTGGCGCAGCAGCTGGCTGCATGGTTGTTGACGGCACCATTCATAGGAATAAGAGAATTCGAGTGCTTAGAGACAATGTGGTGATTTATGAAGGCGAGCTAGAGTCCCTTCGCCGCTTTAAAGAAGACTTAGCTGAAGTAAGAAGCGGACTTGAATGTGGCATTGCAGTAAAAAGCTACAATGACATTAAAGAAGGCGACAAGATAGAAGTATTTGATGTTAAAGAAATAGCTCGCACACTCTGAAGTGGTTAGCTGAATCAAACAAAGGGTGTAATTTTTGGCCACAAAAGAGCGCATGCAACGTGTTGCTGATGAGATTCAAAAGTCATTGGCATTATTAATCCAAAGAAACATGAAGGACCCTAGAATCGGGTTCGTCACCATTTCTTCTGTGAAAGTCAGCAAGGACTTCTCATTTGCCGACGTTTATCTCTCTTGGCTCAACCTCGATGAAGAATCAGAGTGTTTAGAAGCATTAGAAGTCATCAGGAAAGCATCTGGTTATCTAAGAACCCAGTTAGCAAAAGATATCAGATTACGCGTCATCCCTAAGCTAAGATTTCACCATGACAAGAGCATCGTCAATGGTATGACCATGTCGAAGCTAATCGATGACGCTATCAGCCGTGAAGCTCCAAAATCAAACGAAGATAAGCCAGATACACCAAACCTGGACAATGATATCTAATTTCAACAATACCTATAGCTGTTATCTTACTACCCGCTTAAAATCATCATGAACAAAGTAGCTCTTAAAAAAAAAACAATCAATGGCATACTTATCCTGGATAAGCCATCAGGCTGTACTTCAAATTATATTCTGCAAAAAGTAAAGCGCCTATACATGGCAAAAAAAGCTGGGCACACAGGAAGCCTCGACCCTATCGCTACAGGCGTGCTTCCAATCTGCTTTGGCGAAGCAACAAAATTTTCTCAATTTTTACTAGATGCAGACAAAACCTACCGTACACACGCTAAGCTTGGCATAACAACAGACACAGGAGATTGCGAAGGTAGAACACTTAGTGAGCAACCTGTTCCACGACTGTCACAGGAGCATTTGGAAAAAATACTGGAAAGTTTTAAAGGCCAGCAACAACAAGTCCCAAGCATGTATTCTGCACTCAAACACCAGGGGCGCCCACTGTATGAATATGCTCGCAAAGGTATAGAAATAGCCCGACCCGCTCGTGATATCAATATTCAAGAACTAGAGCTAGAATCTTTTACCGAAGACACCCTAGTTCTCAAGGTGTCCTGCTCAAAAGGAACCTATATCCGCTCTTTAGTTGAAGACATTGGACAAGCCATAGGGTGTGGCGCCCATGTGTCATTATTAGAACGCCTAAAGAGTGGACCATTCAAGCTTTCCGAAAGCATAACAATATCTGAGCTAAACACCTTGAGTAGCTCACATGAAGCCCTAACGGCTAAACTACTGCCCGTTTCGGCGGCGATCCCACATCTTCCCGAGATTGCACTCTCTGGAGATGAAGCAAAGGCAATCCTGTCTGGTCAAAAAATAAACGCACCTTCGTTGGGTCAGGCAGATGATCGTCCCATCAAACTCTTCTATGGGGGGCAATTTATAGG
>JAYPYM010000008.1:0-1182 GCA_038135915.1 Gammaproteobacteria bacterium | reverse complement strand
TTATTATTACCAAATAATGTTTTTTTACTTGTATTATTTTTTTTGGTTTTGGTTAACTTTTTCCGGGGTATCAAAATTTCGAAAATTAAAAACCAAAACGACTCCTTCAATCGAGCGACTCACCTTTGACCAAAAGCAATCAAAAGGCCGTTACCGACATCTTTAAAAACAATTCTTGATTGATTTAAATATTCTTTTAAAATACAGGGTTCCGGACTATAAATATGCGTGGCCGGAAATACATTTTTGCATATTATTATTGGAGCATTAAATATGGCGCTTACTTCCGAGCAAAAGCAAGAAATTCTTAAAGAATATCAACTTAAAGAAAAAGACACTGGGTCAACACCTGTACAAGTGGCCCTTCTGACAGCAAATATCAACAAACTTCAAGGACATTTCAAATCACACTCAAATGACCATCATTCAAGGCGAGGTTTAATCCGAATGGTTAACCAGCGCAGAAAGCTTTTAGACTATTTAAAGAAAAAGGACTTGTCTGGTTATCAAAAACTGATCGAGCGTTTAGGATTAAGAAAGTAGCGGAGGCACAACAATCTTTCCAGCTTCCCTATTTAAATAACTTCCTGATAAAGACATTTCTTGAAAAAAGTGGCCATCACAATAAAATGATGGCCTTCTTGATCCAAAGCTAACAGACTATATTCCTACAGGGAAAATCTAATGTTTAAAACTATTACCAAAGAAATTCAATACGGCGATCAGACAATAACCTTGGAAACAGGTAGAATTGCCCGCCAAGCAACAGGCTCAGTTCTGGCTACGATGGGCGGCATATCAATTTTAGTCACCGTGGTTGCTAAAAAGGAAACAGACACTGCTCGGGACTTTTTCCCACTCACGGTTAACTATCAGGAAAAAATGTATGCCGCAGGCAAAATACCTGGCGGTTATAATAAACGTGAAGGCAGAGCCTCAGAAAAAGAGACTCTGGTTAGCAGACTCATTGACCGTCCCATTCGCCCACTATTTCCAGATGGCTTCACCAACGAAGTGCAAGTGACAGCTACAGTCATGTCAACTGACAAGACACATGATACCGACGTACTTTCTATCATTGGCGCTTCAGCTGCACTCAGCATTTGCGGTATACCTTTCAAGGGCCCCATCGCTGCAGCTCGCTTAGGCTTTTTGGATGGTAGCTATGTGTTAAACCCTTCT
>JAYPYM010000007.1:35258-40932 GCA_038135915.1 Gammaproteobacteria bacterium | reverse complement strand
ATATTACAAACAGAATTTGACGAAAGATCTATCATTACCCATTCAACGTAAAGACGACTCTCCCGTTTTCCATAATTTTGTTATAAGAACCCAACTACGCAATGAACTGATGGATTACCTATCATCCAAGGGCATTGAAACAAAAATACACTACCCTATACCTATTCATTTAATGGAATGTGCACGCCATTTGGGTTACAACAATGGATCATTCCCTGAAGCTGAGCGTCAAGCAAAGGAAATCTTAAGTTTACCAATCTACCCCTCGCTTACAGATGATCAACTAAACTTTATCTGCAATCAGATCAATCAGTTCTTTTCTTCTGAAGCAACCAACATTCAGCATAACGCACCTGTTAACAAACGTCACATAGAAAAGGCCGTTTAAATGGGAAATGAAATAGACCTGCTAGTAAACTATCCCCGTACGAAAAGAGATGTCAACCAAAGAGCGAAGGAAAAAACAGAGGAAGATCGTATCATCGCTCGCCAGTTTGGAAAAGAATTTTTTGATGGCGATCGAAAGCATGGATATGGCGGATTTTCCTACCATCCAAGATTTTGGCAACCTGTTATGCCAACACTCACTGAACACTTTGAACTCACTTCAACAGATAAACTACTGGATATTGGATGCGCCAAAGGATTTATGCTGTATGATCTGGTGCAAAGCATTCCGGGCATGCAATGCTTTGGTATTGATATATCTGAGTATGCAATTAAACAGAGTTTATTTCATGTAAAACCCAATCTCATGGTAGCCACCGCAGAAGCGCTGCCATTCCCTGACAAAAGCTTCGACGTCATCATCTCTGTCACAACCCTACATAATCTTGAGAAGCCTCGACTCATACAAGCGTTAAAGGAAATCGAGCGTGTTAAGATACGAGGTAGCTTTATTACGGTAGATGCTTATCATAATGATCAGGAAAAAGCGCGGATGGAAGATTGGAATTTAACCGCTAGAACAGTCCTTCACGTGAACGAATGGCTGGAACTCTTTGATAAAGCCGGGTACACCGGTGATTTCTATTGGTTCACCCCTTAGCTCCAATCTTGGCCCTTGGATAATTGTTAGTTTGATTGACTAGGAAGATAATATGACCGATCTAGAATTTGATCAACCAGCTCAGATTAATCAAACACTTCCTCTAAAATCGCTTTACTCTAAATTACTACGTATTCGTAGAATAGAAGAGATGATCGGCACAAGGTACTTAGAGAATAAGATGAGATGCCCAACTCACCTTTCTATTGGTCAAGAGTACGGCCCTGTATGCTTAAGCGAATTTATACTTCCCGGTGACCAATGTGTTTCAACACATCGCGCTCATGCACACTATCTGAGTATGGGCGGTGATTTGAAACGCATGATTGCAGAGATATATGGCAAATCTTCTGGTTGTAGCGGTGGAAGAGGCGGATCTATGCACCTCATAGATGAAGATGTAGGATTTATGGGTAGTACTGCAATCGTCGGAAACAGTATTCCACTTGGAGTCGGGCTCGCTTGGGCTAAGAAGATTGGACGTCAGGCTGGCGTAGTTATTATCTTTCTCGGTGATGCAGCCATTGAAGAAGGGGCATTCTATGAAGCATCTAATTTCGCGCTCATACACAAATTGCCGGTTTTATTTTTCTGTGAAAATAATCTTTACTCTGTATACTCTCCTTTAACAGTTAGGCAACCTAATTCTCGATCAATCTACCAATTAGCAAGTGGAATGGGGTTTGAAAGCCATGTTTGCAATGGTTATGACATAAAGGAAGCTTATGACCGAATAGGCACTGCTGTGAATAACCTTAGGCAGTATCAACAACCACAGTTTATCGAAATTAAGACTTATCGCTATAAAGACCACTGCGGTGTACAGGATGACAGTCATTTAGGTTATCGTTCTTTAGAAGAAGTTAACCTATGGAAGAAAAAAGATCCGCTGCTCAGTTTACGTTCAAACATTGAAAGAGAGTGTTATGACGCATCCCCCTGGTTAGAAGCACTCGAGCTTCAAATAGAAAATGAAATAACCAAGGCATTTAATGAGGTCGAAGCAGAACCTGACTTGCTTCCAACAAAGCAACCTGCTTGCTTCTCGCCCTCTATTCCAACACCAGACTTTCCTATCAGAGATACACTTAGCAATGAGAACAGCCCGCTCGAAGAACTCAGTTATGCTAACGCAATTAATCTAGCATTGCATGAGGTGATGCAAACAGATCAGAGTGTTATTTGCTATGGCCTTGGTATTAATGATCCAAAACGAATATTCGGTACCACTAATGGTTTATTCGAACGCTTTGGCGACAGGGTGATGGACATGCCGACCGCTGAAAACGGCATGCTTGGCATTGGCATCGGTGGTGCGATTAATTCATTGAAACCAGTGATGGTACATCAAAGATTTGATTTTTTCTTACTAGCAATGGATCAGCTGGTAAATAACGCCGCCAAATGGTTTTTTACTTTTGGAGAGAAGCGATCTATACCCATATGCATCAGGCTGATTATAGGCCGAGGGTGGGGCCAAGGACCCACCCATTCACAAGCCTTAGTCAGCTGGCTATCACACATTCCTGGGTTAAAAGTCGTGATGCCTAGCTCAGCAGAAGATGCAAAAGGCTTACTGATTTCGAGTATTCTTGACCCCAACCCAGTCATATTTATAGAACATCGTTGGTGCCATCAGTTAACGAGCCTACTACCTAAGAACCAACCTTATCGTATCCCAATAGGCAAAGCGAAGAGAATTACTAAAGGGACAGATATTACACTAATTAGCGTATCTTACCCGATCATCGAATGTATCTCAGCTTGCAAAGTACTTGCTAAAACCCATAATATTAATATTGACCTAATCGACCTCCGGAGCATTTCACCAATAGACTGGCCATGTATCACATCATCAGTAAGGAAGACAAATCGTTTGCTTGTGGTTGATCCAGGATGGGGTCCCATGGGTATCGGCAGTGAAATTATCGCCCACTGCGCTCAACATGTATCGATTGAATGGAAATCCAGACCAAAGTGTATCAGTCTACCACATAGCGCAATACCAACTGGATTCGAGCAGACTAAAAACACTTACCTAAACGCACCAGAAATCGCCACATGCATTGTCAACATGATGAAACTAGAAAAACCAATCGAGTTAAAGCATTTTAAGCTTAGTCACCCTCACGATATACCGAACCCGAATTTCACAGGGCCTTTTTAATCCTTATATTTAATGTGATTGATGATAGGAGATCATTGATGGTTCAAAAAAAAATTCTAATTACAGGTGGTTGCGGTTATACAGGCAGCCAATTAGTAGAATCGTGTCTCAGCCTCGGACATAAGGTTTGGAACATTGATTTAGCCTGGTTTGGAAACCCATTGCCTGAACACCCCAACCTAACACATATTGAGGCTGATATCCGAAACTTATACCATCTCGAACTCCCGAAAAAGGTAGACATCATTTTCCACCTGGCTAATATTGCAAACGACCCATGCGGGGAATTGAATAGCCAATTAACTTGGGAAGTTAATGCCCTTGCAAGCCAGCTATTAGCAGAGTATGCCATCAACGCAGGTAACCCACATTTCATTTACGCGAGCTCTGGTAGCGTATATGGGGTAAAGACCGAAGAAAAAGTGACTGAAGAATTATCTCTTAAACCAATCTCAGACTATAACAAAAGCAAAATGGTTAGCGAGCGAGTGCTACTCAGTTACCAAGACCACTTTCCTCTCACTATTATCAGGCCTGCATCAGTTTGCGGTCTCTCTAAACGTATGCGTTTAGACCTTGTAGTCAACATGTTAACCATGCAAGCACTGTGCGAAGGAAGTATTCGAGTGCTAGGCGGTGATCAAATTAGACCAAGTATCCACATTCAAGATCTAGTTCGTGTATATGAATTTTTTGCTTTCAACAGTCATATAAAAACTGGGATTTACAATGCCGGATTTGAAAACACAAGTATCCTGGCACTAACGGAGAAAATAGTTGCTCGCCTACCTAAGACTCAAGTATTACGACAACCCTCTAACGACCCAAGATCCTATCGGCTTTGTTCCGAAAAACTGATAAAAGAAGGGTTTCAACCAAAACTGAATATGGATGCAGCCATTGAAGAGATCATATCTGCCTATCAGGCAAAAAAGCTTAGGGATGATAGCATTCACTATAATATCCGAACAATGATATCACTACTAAATCAAAACAAAACCCAATCTACAGGTGCTGAGCCTGTCTCTTTTGCTTAGCGTGAATATGACAGGGCCTATAAAAAGTGCTATAAAAGATTAAATTCTGAAAATATAATGAAAAATTCTGAAAACACTTATAACAGTATTAAAATTAAAACGAATAATTATTGAGGCCATCTCATGAATATTTTTAAAATAACATTTGCAAGCATTAAAAAAACTCTTTGGGTCCTTTCTTACTTTGTTTTAACCATTCACCTCACAGGTTGCTTGGATGTTTTACAAAGGATTTTTTCTCCCTAAATAGTAAGCCTCTTTAATGATCTTATTAGCAAGCGAAAAACACTTCAGTCTTTTAATTATCTTCGCTTGCTTCTATTTTTCGCACAGCTGTAACAGCAATATCCTTTACATTACCCTCGTCAGTATCAACAATAATATCTGCTAACTCAAGATACAAAGGCTCCCTTTCTGCTCTTATTTTTTCTAAAATGATTAGAGGGTCTTCACCTTGAAGCAAAGGCCGATTCTTATCCTTTTTAGTACGAATAAGCTGCTCATCCAGCGATACCCGAAGATAAACTACAATACCGTGTTTCCGTAATTGCTCTCTATTTTCCTTTAATAAAATGCTCCCTCCACCAGTCGCCAACACTAAATTTTCTTGTCGGCAAAGCTCAGCAAGAACTTGTTGCTCCCTACGCCTAAACCCCTCTTCCCCTTCAATATCAAATATCCAAGGTATATCAGCTCCAGAGCGCTTTACAATTTCCTGGTCGCTATCTAAAAACTGATACCCTTTAATAATTGCAATTTGACGCCCTATCGATGTCTTTCCCGCACCTGGCAGCCCAATAAGGAATATAGGTTTTGACAAAACAAAATGCCTCAAGCTCTTAAAAATACGCACATACTATAGCTGAAGAGTGAGATATCAGCTTAAACGCTTTCAATTTGTGTAATTAGGATTAAGATTGTAACCGAATTACACCCTAATCAGAAGTAGCTAAACTGTCCACCCAAAAATATATAAAATAACCCTAAACTCGACGAAAAAGCTACAAAACAATAAAAATAGTTAAAACACCATCCGCAATTTATATGAAATAATTATAGTAACGCACTCTGTTTTAAATTCTATCGAGCTGATTTTAAATCTCAATTGGTAGGTGAATATGGACCAAGATTACTCTGACAGTATTTCCGAAGCTACTCAAATCGCACGTACTGCGTTACCCATAGCCAGTAGGCATAAATTACCGGCGAACCCCATGAACTATGCCGTTCTATATGAGTATGCCTCTGGAAGAAATACTCAATTAAAAAAAGAAGCCGATGAAGCAATTGCTCGGACACACCAGCTTACTCAAGAGCTAGTCACCACACTATACAAACATTACTTCGAACCAAAAAATAAAGACGTACTGATAAAAACTCAGGAAGATATAATCCAGTAATAGATAATTCAGAAATAACAGT
>JAYPYM010000007.1:29460-35248 GCA_038135915.1 Gammaproteobacteria bacterium | reverse complement strand
GGAAGATATAAAAAGTATATTAACTACTGCGCTGGACACATTACAAGCAACAAATGAAAATACCAACCAATACCAACAGCAACTAAAAGAAAAAAGTAAAGTACTAGAGAATGACTTCGACATAAATAATCTTCGTACAGTTATAGATGAAGTCATCTCAACAACTAGAGACAACATCATATCAAACAATAGACTGCAGGATCAGCTGGTGAAGTCTAACGAGGAGCTAAAAGCATTACGCCAGGAGTTTGAGCGCGCCCAATCGGAAGCATTAATTGACCCTCTCACCAATGTGAATAATCGACGAAGCTTTGACAAACAAATTGACACACTTTATAGCTACCATAAAGACAAAGGTGAGTTGTGCTTATTAATGCTTGATATAGATGATTTCAAAAAGGTCAACGATACACTAGGCCACGTTATTGGCGACCAGGTTATTAAGTATGTCGCCACATGCATTAATAACTGTATTCGCGGCAAAGATTTTGTTGCGCGCTATGGTGGGGAAGAATTTGCAATTTTACTTGCAAACACACCAGCTTCAGGCGCCATGAATGTTGCAAATAATATATGTCGAACCATCAACAAAAAACAACTAAAGCTCAAATCCTCTGGTAACAATATTGGCTTGATTAGCGTATCTATTGGAGTAACAAAGCTTAATAATTTAGAAGCCTCTACCACAAGCTTTATAGAACGTGCTGACTCTGCACTATATCAAGCTAAACGCCAAGGCAAAAATCAAGCATTTTTAATATAATAGCTTATTTACCAACCCGATATAATATCGACATTACCTCTAGCCTGAGGCTCTCTGTAACCGTTGAAAAGTGCGTAAAAATCTCAACCAATATATATTGAATTTACCCATTTTTCTTGTGGTAAATAGTTTCATACAAATCGTTGGTTAAAAAATATTTCTTGCAAAAGGGCAAAGGTAAACGCAGCTGATATGGCATCAGCTGCGCTATGAAATTAAGCTCTCTATTATTGAGAGAATACGGACTTAACAAGTTTAGGCGTGATGAATATAAGCAACTCTTGCTTTTGTTCTGTCTTTATTTCTTGGCGGAAGAACCTACCAATGATTGGCAAATCACCAAAGAACGGGGTTTTCACCAGGTCTTCCACTGATTCAGTTCTAAATACACCACCAAGAACGACTGTTTCACCATCATCGGCAAGTACACTAGTGGTTACTTCGTTTGTATCTACACTTGGAATACCATCGAAAATTTGGCCTACAGTATCCTGATTAACCTTTAAATCCATTACTATCCTGCCATCCGGCGTTATCTGAGGAGTAACTTCTAGGCTAAGCGCAGCCTCTTTAAATGCAACGGTCGCTGCACCACTAGAAGAGGCTTCTCGATATGGAATCTCGGTACCAGAAGCGATCCTAGCTGTCTGCTGATCTGCTGTTAAGATTTTTGGCGTGGCAATAATATCGGCCTTGCCATCTGACTCTAAGGCCGATAGCTCCAACTCTAAGAAACCTGTACTCAAGCTTGAATAGCCAATTGCGAAGGCACTCGCTCTTGGGTTACTTGATACACCCAAATCAACATTCAGGTTATTTGGTCTGGTCAGTGTAATCGTACCGTCATCATCCGGAAACTGTAAATCAGAAACAGTTTGAGAGCTGCCACCAAAGGTCCAAGGTGATTCTCTGTTTAAAAATACTTCTCCGTCAGCATCTACCGCTGGAGTACGCTGCAAACCTGCAAACCCCCAACTAACGCCTAGTTCCTTATTGAAGTCTGCATTCGCGACAACAACCCTAGCTTCAATCAATACCTGTTCGACGGGAATATCAAGCTTGCTAAATAAAACTCTTATTTGCTCAATGCTTGCTGCAGTATCCTGTATCAATACCGTATTTGTACGCTCATCAACTGTCGCGCTACCTCGGCTGGATAAAAACCCTGAACCGCCTTCACCTGAAATTAAGCTAACCAAATCAGCCGCTTTCGCGTAATTGATTTGCACATACTCTGTTCGGAGTGGCGCTAACTCTTGGACTTGCCGAGTTGTTTCTAATTCTAATTTCTCCCTGGCAGCAATCTCATCTGCTGGTGCGACCAAGAGAACATTACCGACTTTACGCTTATCTAAGCCTTTTGTCTTGAGTATCAGATCCAAAGCCTGGTCCCAAGGTACATTTTGCAATCTTAAAGTAATACTACCAGAAACAGTATCACTAGCAACTAAATTAAGCTCTGTAAAATCAGCTATCAACTGGAGTACGCTTCGAACTTCGATATCTTGGAAGTTCAAAGATAACTTCTCCCCTGAAAACCGAAACTTATCTTTTATCCGTCTTTCTTCCTCTTCTTTACTAACTGGCTTTACACTAACAGTGAATTGTTTATCAGCTTGATAAGCAAGATATTCAAATGAACTATCAGGATGTATAATAAGTTTTGCATTCCCTTCTTCCGTTATCGCATCGATTGTTCTGACAGGTGTTGCGAAATCTATCACATCGATACGCCGACGCAAATCCTCGGGCAGTTCCACTCCAATAAACTCAACTACAATATTTCCACTCTCTTCAGTTAAATCTACTGACGCCGTAGGATCACTTAGTGTTACAATAACTTGACCCTCACCCTCTACGCCTCGTCGAAAATCAATTTCTTCTACTTGACTAATTGAAGTAGCTTTTACACTAGCAGCTCGAGAGGTCGATCCTTCAAACTTGGGACCTGAAGCATCTTCATTAGATTGAGCAGGCTCTTGAACTAATTTTTCCGTCGCACTTTTACCAACACGGATCAATAAGTTAGTTCCATCAACTTCAGTTTGGTATGCGACCATTTCAGTAAGATTTACTATCACTCTAAGTTTATCTTTAGCCTGCATAACAGTCACACTTCGAGCGTTTCCAGCACCAAGATTATGATACTTTGACTCCAGCGAGCTCTCTACAGATAATAAATCTAAAGCTATTCTAGCTGGCTTCTCTATGGTGTAACCTCGCGGTTGAGGGGGAATTGAATCAAACTTCAATGTGATCTCTGATTGATCACCAGGTAATGTTGCAAACTCAATGTCTTTCAGTACTGCAGCATGGGCACTTACCAAATTAACACTTAACAGTATACCAGCCAAGATACCAAGGAGCGCCTTAGAAGAATACGCATCGACCCAAACTCTAATATGTTTAAACATCACTCCACCCCAAAATCCACATCTTGAACTCATCATTGAATACCTACTATCTCTACGTAATCTATCAGAAGAATTAATTAAAAATCCCTTTTTTATGGCTTAACCTTAAAATTTACAAACCCCAATGAGCGTATTATACGCACATAACCAGGATGCTGTAGTGCAATTATGTAATTTTAAGATAACGTACATCACCGTATTTCTCTTCATCCACCAAACTTAACGAGTTATTCAATTTTTCATATCTGTGTAACAATTAAATTGAGCCATAAGTCCTAGTTTAGTTAAACACTACTCATCATCTAGAACCAGTGATCTAGGCCGTTCAATCCAACCGGTTCTACCATCAGAAATAATTTCAATCAGTTCGATTTGAGCTTCACCAATTTTGAGAACCTTCCCATGGTTTCTCCCCATATAGCTTCCTTCAGTTACCGTACGTATGGTTCCTTTGTTATCTTTTATTAACGCATGCAACTCATCATCTGCATGATTTATCGTACCAACCATAATAAGCGCATCAAGACTAAACATCTCTAACGGCTCAGGGGGCCTATTAAAATCTGGCATAACTTCTTTACCAACTGGTTTAGGCTTGTCTTCAACAATCTCGATCTTAACAGGTGGTAAAAATGGGCTTCTCTCTAAAGTCGCATCATAGATTGCATTGGTATAACTTCTAAATTCTGGCGGCGGCTTCAAAGGGGCTCCCGGCAGGTTTCTTATTTCTTCCAACTCTACTCTCAAATCTGCCGTCGGATCCAATGATGCACAGCCGGAAAATACGAAAAAAGATAATATGATTACTACAAGCGGCTTCAGCGCTCTAAACAAAATCATTTTACTCTTCCTCCTCTCTGTTGTTGTATCGGTATGTCTTAGCAGTGATACCCATGCTCAACAGATTGGGTGTATCTCCCAGCGGCATAATAGTGTAGTTATGCAATGTAACAATTCTAGGTAGCGCGGCAACGCCACTAACAAAGTTTCCTAGCGCATGGTAGCCACCCTTAACCTTGATCTCAATCGGCTGCTCTGAATAGAACTCTATGTCATTCTCTTTTCCCAAATCAATAGATTCAAATTCCAAGCCGGAGTCAACACCCAACTGCGTCATATCTTCCAACAATCCCGGGACCTCTGTATCCTCAGGCAATTGTCTTAAAAGTGCTCCAAACGTCTGCTTCATTTCTTGCATCTGAATCTTCAACGCTTCCAGGTTAGCCGCTTCAGAAGCTTTTGATTTATAGATATCTTTTTCTGTGATCTCTTCCTGTTGCTTTACTTCAAGTGTGGTCAGGGTTTCCTTTAGAAAGATGTGATAAACACCAAAACCACAGACAAAACAAGTAAGCACCCAAATTACAACCCTAATTAATAACGGCCAAGAGCCAATATTTTCTGGATCTAAACTGCTTAAATTATCACTGAGTTCCTGTAAATCCATATTTTCCTACTACCTGTCTATATCAATCTTCAAACTCAATTCACTTCTTCCGAAACGGAGTTACTAACCGCACCTACATTCAACATGAAAACATTTGATCCGTCATTTTCATCCGCAACAACAGAAGTCAGGGTTGGCTTATCAAACCAATCAGACCCATCCAAGTTCCGCATAAAATTCGATACCCTATTGTTCGCTTCCGCGACACCTTCCATATTAAACTGCACCCCTTTACGCTCAACCTTCGTCAGGTAAACACCATCTGGAATCGACTTAGTAATTGCAGAAAAATAATGTACGATCAACGACCTATTGCCCTGAAGATTTTGAATAATCTCCATACGCTCCTCTAAGCGTTCACGCTCATCTTTTAAACTTTTTATTTCAGATATTTCTTCATCTAGCTTTTTTTGTTCTGCAATGATGTATTGATTTCTTTGTACCTGTGCTTTCACTTGCTGTTTAAATTGAAGGTCTACTAAGAAAACTGAGCTCAATCCCAGAAAAGCCATCATACCTAGCACAACATAAAAGTTTTTGTTTTGCTCGAGCCTTCGCTCTTCACGCCATGGTAATAAATTAATCCTTGCCATTAATCAAAACTCCTTAACGCCAAACCACAAGCAATCATAAGCCCTGGAGCATCGTTAGCTAAGCTATTCGCATCTATCCTAGGTGCTAAAGACATGCTTACAAACGGATTAGCTATGGTCGTAACGGTCCCAACCTTGTCTTGAACCAGCTGGTCTAGGCCTGGGATAGAGGACGAGCCGCCCGCCAAAATAATATAATCAACGTTATTATATTGGCTAGAAGAGAAGAAAAATTGTAAAGAGCGAGTGACTTGTTGCACCACTGCTTCTTTGAATGGCATCAATACTTCTGATTCATAGTCATCCGGAAGCCCACCCTCTCGCTTAGCTATTGCAGCTTCCTCAAAAGATAAACCATACCTTCGCTGGATTTCTTCTGTTAGCTGTTTCCCCCCAAATAACTGCTCTCTAGTATAAATCGTCTTCCCGTCATTCAAAACACTCAATGTAGTCATGGTTGCACCAATATCGACAATGGCGACTGTTTGATCTTCACCTCCATCAATTTGATCAGCAACTAACGAAAAAGCACGTTCCAATGCATAGGCCTCTACATCGACCACTTTAGGCG
>JAYPYM010000007.1:26353-29450 GCA_038135915.1 Gammaproteobacteria bacterium | reverse complement strand
TAACCCAGCAATGTCTAGCACATCAACCCGCACATCAACATTCTCGCTTCGACAAGCTGCAAGCAACACTTCAACTCTATCCGGGCTTGCATCAGATAAGCCTTGAATTTCAAAATCAATACTGACTTCGTCTAATGGATAAGGTATGTACTGGTCAGCCTCGACACGAATCTGACTTTCCAACTCCTCTTCGTGTAATGAAGCATCCATTTCAATAACCTTCGTGATAACAGATGACCCAGCTACTGCCACCCCAGCCGCCTTCAAGCTGGTCCGAGTCCGTGCTAACAGTCTGGATATCACCTCTCCTACGGCTTCCACATCTGATATATTTTTTTCGACCACTGCATTTGGCGGTAGCTGTTCTACCCCATAACTTTCTACACGGAACCTATCGCCTGATTTAGACAGCTCCAACAACTTAACTGAGGTCGAGCTAATGTCGATCCCAAGCATATGATTAACTTTATTACCAAACAGTCCCACGCTATCTTCCCAATCTATTTCGCTAACTATTTCCGCTAACTTTCATCTAAATACTTGTGGAGCTCAGGCGTTATTTTCTGATCCCTTTTTTATAGTTAATACCAGCACTAGAAGTAGCGCAATATTTTGCCAACTTAAGATGAAAAAACTTACTTTTTTTTTCATATTGGCATTGTTTTATAATTATATTTAAACTGCAAAAATTCCTAAAAAGGTCAAACCGCCCATAAGAGAAAGCTCATGATCTTCAAAGACCTACTCTTTTCTAAGAGAATCACCTAGAATACGCATGACAATGCATTGACTAGATCAGACTAAAATACAAGCCCACGAAGATGAAACTAATTTTTAAAACAGCTATTTACTTATCTATTTTCGGAATCCTATTAGGAACCATAGCAATATCAGGTACAGTACTTTATCTCAGCCCAAAGCTGCCTGACGTCAATCAAATCAGGGACATTCAACTACAAATCCCTCTTAGGGTATTTACACAGGACGGAAAACTAATTGCGGAGTTTGGTGAGCAACGACGCTCTCCCCTTAGCTTTGAGGAAATCCCAGAAGGTCTAGTAAAAGCAGTTCTCGCCGCAGAAGACGACCGATTTTACGAGCACAAAGGTGTCGATATAAAAGGCCTTGCTCGTGCATCACTCGAATTATTAAAGTCCGGAAGAATACAAACCGGCGGCAGCACTATCACTATGCAAGTAGCCAAAAACTTTTTTCTAACAAGAGAGCGCACATTTATCAGAAAGTTTAATGAAATACTACTGGCATTACAGCTAGAGAGAAAACTCACCAAACAAGAGATCTTTGAACTATATGCGAATAAAATTTATCTTGGCAATAGAGCATACGGGTTTGCGGCAGCAGCAAAAGTATATTATGGCAAAAACATACCAGAGCTCAATCTAGCTCAGCTCGCAATGATCGCGGGCTTACCAAAAGCCCCTTCTAGTTACAACCCAATTGCCAACCCAGAACGGGCAAAACAAAGGCGTAACTGGATTATTAAGAGAATGTTGTTATTAAATGATATTTCTCAAGAATTACATGACGAAGCGATCAACGCTTCTGTCACTGCAAAATACCATGGTCTAAAATCAGAAACCGAAGCGAGCTATATTGCTGAGATGGTGAGACAAGAAATGCTTGAAAAGCTCGGCAAGCAAGCATATACCGAAGGCTATCACGTATATACGACACTGGACTCCAAACTTCAGAAAAGCGCTGTAAAAGCGATTCAGCATGGATTAATGGAATATAGTGAGAGACACGGCTTTCGAGGGCCAGAACAGCGAATAGAGATTACTACTGCTTCTGAGAGTCAATCGGAACCAGACTGGGCGGATAAATTAAAGGATTTATCCAAGATTGGACCACTTGAGCCAGCTGTGGTGCTTCAAATTGAAGAAAGTCCTCCTAATAAACAGGCCGACTGGCATCTAATTGCCGGTTTAAATACTGGCAGTAAGATTACCCTAAAATTTGAAGATTTACTCTGGGCAAGAAAGTATAAATCAGTCAATTCAATGGGCCCCAAGCCGAAAAAAATATCAGATATTTTACAAATTGGAGACGTTATTCGCGTCTATTCACAAACAGGCGCTGATAAGCCGGATCAAGAGTCAGTTGATTGGAAAATGTCTCAAGTGCCCAGGGTACAAGGCGCATTGGTTTCTATCAACCCACAAGATGGCCGCGTACGGGCACTGACAGGCGGTTTTGATTATCATCAAAGTAAATTTAATCGAGCCATACAGGGAGGTAGACAAGCTGGTTCCAGCTTTAAGCCTTTTATCTATAGCGCAGGGTTGAATCAAGGTCTTACGCCTGCAAGCATTATTAATGATGCCCCTATTGTTTTCAATGACAAATCGCTGGAAACAGCTTGGAGGCCTGAAAATTCAAGTGGTACCTTTTTTGGTCCAACAAGGCTTCGTAAAGCTTTATATAAATCTCGAAACCTTGTTTCTATTCGCCTACTGAAGCAGATCGGCATCAAACATGCAATAAACTACACTAGCCAATTTGGATTTCCTAAAAGCTCACTACCAAACAACTTATCATTAGCATTAGGTAGCGCCACGCTAACCCCGCTACAAATTGCAATGGGATATAGCACACTTGCCAATGGCGGATACAAGGTTAACCCTTATTTTATCGAGAAAATAACGGATAACGCTGGAAATCTAATCTATCAGCATGAAACCGAGGTCGCTTGCACAAACAAAAGTACTGCGGCTTGCGCCAGCGCTTCAAAGAAGGCAACAAGAATAATGGATGAGCGAGTACATTTCCTCATTCAAGATATGCTAAAAGACGTGATTAAAAAAGGTACTGGCCGGAAGGCACTTGCTTTAGGTCGCAATGATATTGCCGGAAAAACTGGAACCACCAATGACCAGAGAGATGCCTGGTTCTCAGGTTACCACCCTAACCTAGTCGCCACGGTCTGGGTTGGCTTTGATAAACCATCGACACTTGGAGCAAAAGAGTACGGTGGAACAGCTGCTTTACCAATCTGGATTAAATATATGGGAGATGCACTGACCAGCCTCGCTGAACACCACTTTCCATTACCAGAAGAAATGGTTAGCGTAAGAAT
>JAYPYM010000007.1:21804-26305 GCA_038135915.1 Gammaproteobacteria bacterium | reverse complement strand
AAACTGGCAATCGAGCTGTACCAAATCAGTCAAACGCTATTTTCGAATTTTTCAGAGCGGAAAAAGCACCTGAAGAGTTTAGCGACAACAACCCCGCCTTGCCTACTCAATTATCGAATGAGTCTAAGACGATAGAAGCACTGTTTTAGCTAGTTTGAATACGCACAAAATAAGATAACTAACCTAGCTGCCGTTATGAACATCACTAACGGAGCGTAATGGATAATGAGCCGGGTACGGCTGGCGTGCAACCCCAGTATCAACTGCTGCTTGCGCAACTGCTGCAGGGACATAGGTAATCAACCTTGGATCCATCGGCTTTGGTATAATATAATCAGGTCCAAACGAAAGTTTTTTCCCATATGCCTGATTGATTTCATCAGGGACCGGATCTTTAGCAACCTTTCTAATTGCTTCGACCGCAGCCACTTTCATTTCCTCATTGATGCATGACGCCCGCACATCGAGAGCACCACGAAAGATAAAAGGGAATCCTAATACATTATTCACCTGGTTTGGGTAGTCACTTCTGCCAGTTGCAATAATCACGTCTTTTCGAACTTCCTTTGCAAGTTCTGGCTTAATTTCAGGGTCTGGGTTCGCCAAGGCGAAAACTATTGGTTTATCAGACATCTTATTCAGTAAATCCGGAGACAGAAGATCTGCACTAGACACACCAATAAACACGTCAGCACCTTCCAGCGCCTCTTCCAGCGTTCTCTTATCGGTGGTATTGGCAAAAGCAGCCTTATACTGGTTCAAGTCATCTCGCTCAGCGTGAATAACACCCTTTCGATCTAGCATATAGATATTTTTTAGGTTGGCACCCAGCTCAACCAAAAGCTTAATCGACGCTACTCCTGCAGCACCCGCCCCAACGCAAACAATTTTTACTTCTTCAATAGGTTTGCCTTGTAGTTCCAAAGCATTCAATAGGCCTGCAGCAACAATAATTGCGGTACCATGTTGATCATCATGAAAAATAGGAATGTTGCATTTCTCTATTAGTGCTCTTTCTATTTCAAAACATTCCGGCGCTTTAATATCTTCAAGATTGATACCACCAAAGGTGCAGGCTATATTTGCAATGGTGTCTATCATAGCCTCCGAGCTATTAACATCAACTTCAATATCAAAAACGTCAACTCCGGCAAACTTTTTAAATAGAACAGCCTTACCTTCCATAACTGGTTTACTTGCAAGCGCACCCAGATTCCCTAATCCAAGAATCGCAGAACCATCACTAATCACAGCAACCAAGTTGTTTTTATTTGTATATTTATAGGCTTTATCAGATACTTCATGAATCGCCCTGACAGGCGCTGCAACACCTGGACTGTATGCCAATGCCAGGTCTTTTACTGATTCAGTAGATTTTGTTATCTCAACGCTAATTTTACCAGGGCGGGGTAGTGCATGATAATCCAAGGATTCATCTTTGAAGTCTGACATCAAACTGACGCTCCACAATTAGGGTAAACATTATTACTCTTCAATAACTTCCTTAGAGTGTCGTCTATTCTCCAAGGGCGGGTAATAATTAATATTACCCAATCACACTAAGATTATCATTCCTATGCCAGAACGAGAGTATTATCTAAGCAACGATATAGCGAACTACTTTGTAGAAAGAGAACCGAATCGCTTTTTAAACCGATCAATACGCCCACCACGATCAAGCACCTTTTGCTGTCCAGTATAGAATGGATGGCAACTTGAGCAAACATCTATATCGATATCATTAGCCAAAGTAGAGTAAGTCTCGACAATGTTACCACAGCTGCAGGTAGCTTTTATTTTCTGATATTTGGGATGAATATCTTTCTTCATAATAAAATGTTTACCTTATATTATGACCGACAGGCTAATGTACTTTATCAATCCGTGCATAAAAGCCATACTGGCCCCACACAAAAACCAATATAATCACTGTGCCCCAAGATCATGAAAAACAAGAAGATTTATTGATAATAAAATTAAGCTTATAAAAGTGAGGCATAGTATAACAGAACTAAAACTGACATTTAAACACTTTTTGTTAGAACGAGGACTATTTAAATCAACAAAAAGAAGTTTAATTGTTATCTGCTATCAAGTTTTCTAACTCTCTCTGCAATAGCGCTTCAACGCCCAAGTTCAGTTCGACTAACCGCTTCAGGTGGCTAATACTATCTATATCAATGTGCCTGCACTTTAATCCTATACCGCCACTGCTAATATGCGCCACTTTGACAGACATAGCAACTTCTATGCTATTCTCACTGATCACGATATTCACATCTCCGATGTCCCCAATATTTTTATCAAAACCATCAGGGCAACTGACTAGAATACCTTTCAAAGAAATATCAAATAATTCGGCCTCAAACTCTTCAGACTCAAACTTGAGCTGGCATTTACCCTGAAAGTTGATCCGCGTGAACCGACGCCTATCATCGGACGAACCCTGATGTTCATTTTCATCCATAGCGACCACTATTCCCTAAATTGTATTATGCTTTTTTTACGCCTACTTTCTTCTTCTAACTATAGATTATATTCTGAATATTTAGCTAGGCTAACTTTTTATATTTGACTCGCTTCGGCTGCAGCGCTTCTTCTCCAAAGGTTTTTCTCTTGTACGCTTCATAATCGGAGTAATTACCTTCGAACCAAGCCGTTTTTGAATCACCTTCAAATGATAGTATATGTGTTGCAATACGATCCAAAAACCACCTATCATGTGAAATCACTATTGCACAACCAGGAAATGTGAGCAGGGCTTCTTCTAAGGCACGTAGCGTTTCAACATCTAGATCATTAGTCGGCTCATCCAACATTAACAAATTTGCACCCTGTTTCAATAACTTAGCCAAGTGCAATCTATTCCGCTCACCTCCAGAAAGGTCCCCTACCTTCTTCTGCTGATCAGAGCCTTTAAAATTAAATCTACCCACATAAGCTCTTGAAGCTATATCGACACCACCTATTTGGATGTGATCCAAACCTCCTGATATCTCTTCCCATACATTATTATCATCATTCAAGGAATCTCTGCTTTGATCTACGTAAGCAACTTTAACAGTTTCACCTATCTTTACTTCACCAGCATCTGGTTTTTCCAAGCCTGCTATCAATTTAAACAAAGTTGTTTTACCAGCACCGTTGGGACCTACAACACCAAGTATTGCGCCTTTTGGTAAAGAAAAACTAAGGTCCTCATAGAGGAGCTTGTCTTTAAAAGATTTAGTCACACCATTAAAGTCAACCACCAGATCACCAAGCCTCGGTCCCGGTGGGATATAAAGCTGTTGAGTCTCATTACGTTTCTGAAACTCTTGTGAGTTCAGCTCCTCAAAACGCTGAATTCTAGCCTTACTTTTTGCTTGCCTGCCTTTTGGATTAGACCTAACCCACTCTAACTCAGCTTTTATCGTTTTTCTCCAGGCATCTTGCTGGCGTTTTTGTTGTTCTAGCCTCGCTTCTTTTTGGTCTAGCCAGCTAGAATAATTGCCTTTGTAAGGGATACCATGCCCTCTATCTAACTCAAGAATCCATTCTGCTGCATTGTCCAAAAAATATCGATCATGCGTGACAGCTACCACTGTTCCACTGTAGTCCAATAAAAATCGCTCCAACCAGGCAACACTTTCGGCATCTAGATGGTTTGTAGGCTCGTCCAGAAGCAGCATATCGGGATGAGATAACAGCAACCGACAAAGCGCAACACGCCTCAACTCTCCACCTGAAAGTTTAGTTACATCTGAATCCCAATCTGGTAAACGTAATGCATCAGCAGCAATCTCAAGGGTTCGATCCACTTCCCAACCATTAGCAGCTTCAATCTTATCTTCCGTAATATCTTCACCAAGCTTCATACTAACGGCATCGAATTCCTCCAACCAATCTTTTACCTCACCTAACCCTTCTTCCACATTTTCTTTTACGTTCTTACTCGGATCAAGCTGCGGCTCTTGTGGCAAGTACCCTACATTAATACCCGACTGAGGCCTAGCCTCACCGTGAAACTCGGTATCAACCCCGGCCATAATACGCAACAAAGAAGACTTTCCAGCACCATTTAGACCTAAAACACCAATTTTTGCCCCTGGGAAAAAGGACAAAGAAATATCTTTCAATATTTCTCTTTTAGGCGGAACAACTTTGCCCACCCTATTCATTGTATAAATATATTGCGCCATAGCATAATCTCCCTTATCAATTTCAGAGCATCAAATCTTCAGCACTAGGTTTTTGATTAGCTCGATGCTCTTCTTCTAGTGGCACGTGAGCAAACTCATTCTTCAAATCCAATTTTTTCATCAACTTCATTAAGCGTGATTTTAAGCTTAATTTATCCAACCCACACTGGCTTAAAATTTGAGAAACATCGCCATGGCCAAGAAAAGCATCAGGTAACCCAAAATGGTAAATCGGGGTTCGGCACCCCTCTCGGTTTAAGAACTCAGCTACTGCTGAGCCTGCGCCACCTGCTACAACATTTTCCTCTAAAGTAATAATA